>JAJDGJ010000016.1 GCA_030265585.1 Erysipelotrichaceae bacterium OttesenSCG-928-M19
ATATTTAGGTGCCACAACATTTAAGATACCTTCTACCTCTAATGTTTTTCCTTTATATTCTAGACTAAATAGTATGCTGTAAGCTCCAGCTTCATTTATATTTAAATCTTGCGTATTTACTATTATTGATTTTTTTAAACTAGTGCCATTATAACTTGCCTCAGCATTAAATAGATTTAAAATTTGTTTATCAGTTAGAATAGTTCCTAGTTGTACTGTAGCACTTTCATCTACCTTTAAGTGATACTTATCAACATCATATTTAAAGATATAACCATCAATAAGTCCTTTATTTAAGTTTTTAAATAAACCGTTATTTGAGTATGATGAACCTATTCCAACAACGTTATTATCTTTATCAAAATCAATCTGATAAAGATAATCAAAACTAGAACCAGTGAAACTTTCTTTTTCGATATTAGTAAATTCATCATCAAACTTAAAAATAGCAATATCAGAGAAACCAGTATTCATATCTTTAAAATCACCATCATTTGATAAAGAATATAATGGAATAGCATAGTTTCCTTTTTTATCTTTAATTATTTGATGAGTAGACTCATCCTTGCTACCACCAAAATTAACCATTTTATTTATAGATAAATTAGGATTATATTTTACAATAACAATATCTTTACCACCTTTGTTAAGATTTAGCATATTCTCGTCATTTGAGCTACTTTCACCAACAACAACATAGCTACCATCTGATTCTAATAATAGTGATTGAAAACTATCAAATTTTGTTCCACCGAAGTTCTCATGATCAATATAATCTAAATTATCATCATATTTTGCGATAATAGCATCTTGTAAGCCATAATTTGAATCTTTTTGCATTAAATTCATTGATGTTGAATAACCAACTAAAATATAGTCATTATTTTCATCTTCAATTACATCATGTAAAATATCATTATCTGTACCACCAAATGTTGTAACTTCAAGTAAATCTAAATCTTCATCAAACTCAGCAATTACTCCATCTTGTTTATTAATGTTTTTATGCTTTAAATCATCATCCTTAGAACTAGAAGTTCCTACTGCAATATAATTTCCAGCTTCATTTTGAATTATTGAATATAAATGATCATATCTAGAGCCACCAAAGATCACTCTATCAAGCTCATTAAGATTTCTATCATATTTTATTATAAAGGCATCTTGTTCTCCTCTATTTTGTCGATATAAATCTTGATCATCTGATGTTGAATAACCAAGTACAAGATAATTACCATCACTATCTTCAATAATCTTGACAAAGGCATCATTGCCACGACCACCAAAAGTTATTTTTTTAGTTACTTGTAAATTACTACTATATTTCACAAGAATTGCATCACTACCATCTCTTCCTTTTCTTCTATCATCTTGATCGTAGTCATCTGATGATGAAGATCCAACTACTATATAACCGTCGTTAATAGTAATCATGGATGAAAAATTATCGGAGCTGCTTCCGCCATAGGTTTTAATGTTTCTAACATTAATATCCTCAATTGTTTGTTCATTACTTAATTCGGCTGCATTAATAAATGTCGGTAGGCCAGTTATTAACAACAAAGCAAATAGTAAAGAATATAACT
The DNA here is from genome assembly GCA_030265585.1 of Erysipelotrichaceae bacterium OttesenSCG-928-M19. Lineage (GTDB taxonomy): Bacteria > Bacillota_I > Bacilli_A > JAJDGJ01 > JAJDGJ01 > JAJDGJ01. Next base: position 1,587 of record JAJDGJ010000016.1, read on the forward strand.
TTTTCATTTTTCTCACTCCTTTTTTTTTATTATAACGCAAGAAAAATAAGTTTACAATCAGTCAACTATACATTATTGTGTTTACTATGTGTCGATTTTTTGTGATATTACTTTTAATATTAGCTAAGATTGTGTATAATAAAAATGGGTGATAAAATGGAAATAGTTAATTATTTTATTATAATATTATTAGGTTATTTAATCGGTAGCATTCCCTTTGCTTTAATTATAGGTAAAGTTTTTTATAATACAGATATTCGAAATTCAGGTTCAGGAAATCTTGGTGGCACTAATGCAGGACGTACATTAGGCAAAAAAGCGGGTTTAACAGTTATTATTTTGGATATTGCAAAAGCATTTATTGCAATGACCATCGCAAGCATAATAATTAGTCACTTTAATATGAATGTTAATCCAAATCTTTGTGGTTTAGCTGTTGTCATTGGACATTGTTATCCAATTTTTGCTGGCTTTAAAGGTGGTAAAGGAGTAGCTTGTGCAGCTGGATTTATTTTAGCTCTCAATCCTCTTTTAATCTTAATTGCTGTTGGATTATTCTTAATCAATTTAAAGATTCATCATATGGTTTCATTAGCCGTAATTAATACCGTTGCTATCATTAGTGTCTTAGCATATTTAATTCCTTATTTTTCTAATACTAAATATGTTTTAACTTTTTTAACCTTCTTTTTGATCTTTCAACATCGTGAGAATATTAAAAGAATTATCAATCATGAAGAAAATAAAATATCTTGGCTTTAAAAAAATGGCTTACGCCATCTTTTTTTATGTTATTAATTTACTAATATATTTAATTTTACTTAAAATAAAGACAATAATTATTGTTACTACTACTACAATTAAGAAAAGTGAAATAACATGATATATTTCTAAAGAACTAGCATGCCAGGCACGCCAGTATATAAATAACCTAATGATTGCAGGATGAATTAGATAAATACCTAAAGATAATTTTGAAATTTCTTTAATTATTTTAAACTGAGAAAACTGTTTAAATCTATTACTGTTTTTAGCAAATAAAAATAAAGCAATTGAAGAAAACAAAACATTAAAAGTATAATTTTTCAACCATTCAATATTTAGAGCTCCTTCAAGACTAGTAAAATAATACGTTGTATATATTCTGAAAAAGATACCTAAAATACCTAAAATATAAATGATGTAACGGTATTTTTTTTCTATTTCTGTAGTATTTAATAAATACCCTAAAATATAGACTCCAAGATATGATAGAGCAATTGGTATCTCAAATTTTATTGAAATATCTAATAGAGTGTTTAAATCATATTTTAGATAAACACTTAGTAAAGATAACCCTACAAAATACCATAAATATATACGTGGTGCTTTAGTAACCAGTACTCTTAAAAGAGGTGTACTTAAGTATAAACCAATTATCACATAAAGAAACCATAGTTTTCCCTCTATTGTACAAGCAAGAAAACCTTTAATTAAAGTGACAAATGTATAATCTTTACTATTGATAACAACACCATATAAATAAGCATAGATTAGCGTGAAAATGGCTAATTGTACAAATATTTTTATAACTCTATTAAAAAACACATAACTTATTGAATCATTTTTTGGGCTTCGAAGAAGTAAGGCACCAGAAATCATAAAGAATATTGTAACTCCAACGCGTGTAAATGAGTTAGCAATATTCATAAACCACCAAACATCACTTGCTAAATCATTAGAAGTGAAATTTATTGATATAGAATGTAGAAGAACTATTAGAAGAGCACAAACGACTCTCAAACCATCAAAATAATCAAAATGTTTTGCTTCAATAGTAGTAGTTGTCTTATCCATGATACTCAAGTTCTTGATATTCTTCATTCTTCTCAAACGCTCTTCTTGCATAAGGACATGATGGAATAATTTTCTTGTTTTTTTCTTTAGCATATTCAACTGCTTTTGCAAGTAAAAGGGCAGCATAACCTTGACCACGATATTCATCAGGTACATATGTATGGTTGATATCAATAACCTTTAATCCTTTCTTTATAAAGGTCAAATCACCACAATATTTACCATTATCATCTAATAATGTTATTCTGTTTTTTTCAATTTCATATTGCATTTTACCACTCCTATTTTAGTTTTTTATAGATTGTTTCCAAGGTTGCTTTATCTGATCTTGGAAAAATAGGTGATTTAAAAATTAAAGTATCACCTTTGGTAATTACTTTTAAAGTAGCTCGTTCTCTACTACTATTTTCTTTAAAAATAACATTCTTAATTTTATCTTTTTCAATTTTAATTATTTTATCATTTATTATTATTTCAATGTATTTCGCATATAATTTTACCTTTAAACTTTTTAATGAGAGAACATTAAAGATTGTCAAAAAGATAAAGCCAGTTAAAAACCCGATTATCGCGACACTAGTAAAAATTATTATTATTGAAAAATCACTAGAAAAGAATGTCTCTAAATTAACTATTTTCAAATAAATTAATAAATTTGCTAGAGCATAAATCAAAAATAAAAAAACAATTAAACCAATGATTGTTAATAGTGTTATTGTTAGATAATAACTTTTATTTGTTACAAAACAATTATATTTTTCCTTTTTCATAAACTCACCTCATTAATACTCTTATTATAGCATTAATATCATTTATTTTAAATACATCAAAATCGTTACGATGGGTATTTAAAATAATCTAAGTTTGTTATAATAATAAAAAGAGGTGAATAATAATGGGAATAAAAGTAAATAATACCTTTTTAGCAGCCGATGCTTTAAAAGAGGAGCTAAAGAAAATTAAATTGACTAAACTATTTAATGAATTTAAAGTAAATAATCCTAATTTAAGCAAAGAGGAATATAAATTAAAGCTAAAAGAACTTGAAGAAAAGGTTAACAATGAAGAGAAATAAAAAATGAGCTAGTTAACTAACTCACTATTTAAAAATACCTTCTTTATATAGAATAAATCCAACTACAACAGCAAGAGCCACTAACGCTATAAATAAAATCCCAGCAATATGCCAGATAAAAAATGACTCTTCTACAAATGGATCACTATCAATTCCATAATCAGTTTTTTTTGCCATGATAACCTCCTCGATACTTTGTTACTACTATTCTAATCTATTTTTGAATAATAATCATCCAAGGTATTGTTTATTTAATTTATCTTAACCAAATATTAACATTATTTTAACATTAACTGTATTATTAAAGAAAGCATGATTATATCATGCTTTTACTAATTCATTAACTTTATCAAAGTATTCAAATAAATATTGATAAAATTTTAAGACCTCTTTTTCATCTTTAATATAAAATGATATGTCAGCAATCAATTTATTACCTTGTGATAAATAGCCAAGTCCTAAGCCTCCATCAACGACAGGTGCATAGGCAAAACGATTAATTAACTTAGTATTGCCCATCGATGATGTGCAAATTTCCTGGGCAATATATTTTTGAAATTCTTTGTTTTTATAAATACTTAATTGCTTATCACTCATTAATGATAGTCCTGCATAATGACGAGCTATACAACAAAATTCTTTAGCTTTTTTAATACCATAGACATGCTTGGCACTAGCCTCTTTTAATAATTCTAATGAATTATTATCACCTTGCTTCAAAGCCTTGATAAAGTTTACTCCTTCATTACTAATACTTCTTAACATTGAAGTTCTTCCATCATAAAAGTGACTTGCACTAACCGATTCATGAATTGTTTTCAACTGACTAAATGCATAATAATCTGCATAAAGAAAACCAAGTTGAAATAACGCATCAATATTTATTTTATGTTCTCTAATTTTTTTTAGATCAAGCTTATCATATTCAAAACGCAAGCTTGATAATTGCTCTGTTCTGTTTTGATAATTTCGCTTAATTTTTTCTAAAACATCTTGATTTAAATCAAATTCTAATTTATCTAATGGTAATTCTTGATAATCATTTTCATCAAATATTTCATCATGTTGTTCTATTTTATCAAATAAAGCAACTATCAAGTTTGCATTAGTTGCACCATCAACAAAAGTGTGCTCATTATTAAAAGTGCAAACTAAATCTGTAAAAATATCTATATTCCATGACTTTAAAGGCCAAGCATTTGAAGCATCATAATACGACTTTTGATTAGTTGATACCTCACTGCTTTTCTTATCCCACAAAGTCATAGCAAAAATAGTTCTATTCAAGCGTGCTAATTGCGCTTGGTTTTGTTTGTTTGTACTAAGTATCTCATAGCTATCATCATGATTATTAAAAGCTAAACAAGTAAATGATAACTCTGGGTTCGCTTGTTCATATTCATAGATTTTAACAATTTGACTATAAATCTTATCGCTTGCAATTCTTGTTTTATCTTCATTAAATAATTTCACTATATAGCAATTGTTTTGATAGAACAAAGCACAACTATTTACATCTTTAAAATCTTCGTAAATATTATAAATATCCTTATTAGGGCTAAAAACTCTAGTACCTCTTAAAAAACCTTTTAATTGTTTCATACATAATAATTGGTCTTTAACCTTCATTTGTGGAATAGCTTTCTTGCTTAAATCATAATATAAGTCTTGGATACTAATAATAACTCTGGTAACAAAGTTTAAATAATCAATTTCTTTTTGATATGGTAATGTTTCTAAAAGATAGTTACCATCAATTGCTACTGGTCCACGTCCATTTAGATAAATATCTTTTGAATAAGGCATTAGCCAACTATCAGGATAGATAGCTTCTTTATAGGCTACTAATTTCTCATGTAATAATTTTCCCTCATCCTCAATAAACTTATCGATTGCTTTAATCGCTTGTTGGTATTCATCTTGATTAACTAAAGGCTGTAATCCATCTAAATACCACTCTCTAGTTTCCTCTAAACTGCATAAATTCAATTGTTCTAAATTTAATGAGTTTTTCATAGATTATACTAGTCCGTTATCCTCTAAGAATTTTAAAGCAACTTCGTGAACATCTTTCTTTTCAGCATCAACTTGATAGTTTAACTCAATCATTGTTTCACTATCAATTTTACCAGTTAATTTATTTAATACTTCTTCTAAATTTGGAGCAGCATCTTTATATTCTTCAAATAGAGAATCTCTCATAAAGAATCCTGCATTATATTCTGGGAAGAATTTTTTATCGTCTTCCAATACTTTTAAATTTGATTTCTTATTTAAACCATCAGTTGAATAAACTAAAACGGCACCAATATTATTACTATCAATTGATGAATACTTTAAACCAATATCTAAAGATTTAGTATCTTTCCATTTAAAACCATAGTATTCATTTAGTGGACCCATTCTTACTGTACCATCTTTATCAAAGAACTCATGTTCAGCACCAAAAACAATATCTTTAGAAAGTGGAACTAAATCACTAACTGTTTCAATATTATTTTCTTTAGCATAATCATCTTTAACAGCGATGGCATAAGTGTTTTCAAAGCCAAATTTATTTAATAAAGATAGTCCTTTTTCATCAATACCTCTTTTATTAGTATAATCCCATAATGATTCACCTTCTGGCGCTTCTGAAGGATCTCCTCCTAAAATTGTCGCAAGGTAAGTACCATCATATGAAACATATAAATCAACATCTTTATTAATTAAACTTTTTGAAGCAGCTACTGTTGCCATTGAATCATGGTATTTAACAGTTAAATCTGTTTCATTTTCAATCATAATTTTTGCCATTTCCATAATAATTGTAATCTCTGAAAACTGTCCCTTCAATAAGGTAATTTCCTTATTTGAATCTTTAGAACCACCACAAGCAGATAATGATATAACCATTACTAATGCGAGTAGTCCACTTAAAACCTTCTTAAACATAATAATTCACTCCTTTTATTTTCTATTATAGTCAAGTCGTCTTTCAACTAACGTCATGACAAAATCAAAGACTAACGACATGATTACAAGTGCTAATGTTGCTTGAAAAAGTACACTACCATCTTGAATTCTAATTGCCGTATTAATCGTTGAACCTAAACCACCGCCACCAACAACAGCGCCAAATACACCTATCCCAATTGATGTAACAACAGCTATTTTTAAACCGGTAAAGATCACTGGAAATGCTAAAGGAAATTCTACTTTAACTAAACGCTGAAACTTACCCATTCCCATACCTGTTGCTGCTTCAATGATAGCAGGATCTATTTGTTCTAAACCAACAATGGTATTACGTACCACTGGCAATAATGAATATAAAACAATTCCTATAACAACTGTAGTAAATGTTGGTCCAAAGAAAATCATAATGATACCTAGCAGTGCAAGCACTGGAATTGTTTGTAGAACATCTACAATCATTAAAATAATACCTCGAACCTTTTTAAAATTATATCCAACAATACCTAATATTAACCCCACAATACCAGTAAAGACAAATGATATTAGGACAAGTTGAATATGTTCAATTAAATTCTGTAAAGCCATAATATCACTCCCTTTTTAAACCACGTGGTGTTAATTTATCTTGTATTTTATCAATGATAAAGCCAAACGCTAATGCTAAAAGAGCTGCTGGAATTGCGCCACCTACAATTAAAGCAGTATCATTAGTATCAATACCGCGATAGATGAACTCCCCTAGACCACCTAAACCAATCATTGCTGCAAGCACTGCCCAGCTGACAGTATAGATTGTCGACATTCTAATCCCACTAACAATAGCTGCTGATGCTAATGGTAACTCAACTCTAATTAAAATTTGAAACTTATTCATTCCACAACCGCGTGCCGCTTCAATTAAGGTTTTATCCACAGTAATTAGACCAACATAAGTGTTTTTTAAGATTGGAAAAATCGCATAAATTGATAGGGCAATTATTACTGTTAAATCTTGAATACCAGTATAAAGAAATAAGACTCCTATAAAAACTAACCCTGGTATAGTTTGAAAGACACTTAAGATTGGAATAACTATTGATGATAACTTTGGTAAGCGTGAAAGCACTATCCCTAAAATAAAAGCAATAATAAAACCTACACTAACAGAAATTACAACAAATTTAATATGTGTCAAAATAGCTGTTATTAAGGCACTGCCATATTCATTTAAAAAACTAACTATCATTGTTCTCACCCCAAACTAAACTGGCAAGAGCTTTAGCCATGCTAGTTTTTGTGATGATTCCTGCTACTGTTTTATTACGATTTAATACTGTTAAGTAATCTAATTTTGAATCATAAAACTCATCAAACGCATCTTTTGCATTGTGATTTATTAATACTGTCTTAACATCTCTATCAAGTATCTCCTCAATTAAAGCACCCGGAACACCCTTCTCTTTAATTGTCTCAATAGTAACAATTCCCATAAATTTATCATCGTCATCGACAACGATTACTGAACCAATGTCACGTTGATTCATCATATTAATACACTCTAATGTTTTTCGTTTTCGATTAACAGTAAAGACTTTAGTTCGCATTACATCTGCACAAGTTAAATCGTTTGCATTATGAGAATATGATATTTTTCCTAAAAACTCTTTGATAATCGGACTAGCTGGTTTATTCAACAATTCTTCTGGTGTTGCAAATTGTAAAATATTACCACTTTCCATAAAGATAATACGATCTGCCATTTTTACAGCCTCATCCATATCGTGAGTTACAAAGACAATTGTTTTCTTTAATTGTTTATGAATTGACTTTAATTCATCTTGTAAAATATCTCTTGTAATTGGATCTAAAGCTCCAAATGGTTCATCCATTAAAATTATTGGTGGATTAGCTGCAAGAGCTCTTAAAACACCAATTCTTTGTTGTTGCCCACCACTTAATTCTCTAGGATACTTATGAGCATATTCATCATAGGGCATATTAATAAGTTTTAATAACTCCTTAACTCTTCTCTCAATTTTTTCTTTACCCCACTTCAATAGATTAGGTACTACACTAATATTTTGTGCTACTGTCATATTAGGAAATAACCCAATCTGTTGAATAACATAACCTATTCCTTGACGAAGCTTATTAACTTCAATGTTGTTTATGTTTTCTCCATCAATTAAGATCTCTCCATCATTAATTTTATTAAGGCGATTAATCATTTTCAAGGTTGTTGTTTTCCCACACCCTGATGGTCCAATAATACAAATAAATTCGCCATCATTGATTGTTAAACTTAAGTCTTCAATAACTACATTGTCTTGATAAGCCTTCTTAACATGTTTAAATTCTATCAAAAGTAAAACCTCCTTTAGTTATTACTTTTCGCATAACATAATAAATATATTATAACTTATTCACGATTTTATAACAAATTTTGAACTAAATTCTATTAATTTTTAAATTATCTTTGTTATCTCATTATTATAAAAAACAATAAATTCTATAGATAAATAGGTTATTTCTTATAATTTTTATTTTTCTTTCTAAAGTTTTGTCTATTTTATGAATTATACAGATAAATAACGTTTTAATCACTATAAATCACATATTGTTTTCAAAGTATGAAAAAATTATAACTTCAAAATTATTTTTCTTTAAAAGGCAAATTAAAAAGCAACCAAGTGGTTAAACCAGTTTGCTTTAAAAATGTCAATAATATTTCTTAATGTCTTGAAACATCATTTAAATGATCTAAACCATGTTCTAAATGAGGTTGTAAATATTCAATAATTTCACTTACTGCTTTTAGAGAACCTGGTAAAGTAATAATCATTGTTTTATTTTTTACGCCACACAAAGCACGAGAAAACATTGCTGATGCAGCTTTATTTAAACTTAATTGATGCATAGCAATACTTACTCCTCTAATTTCATAATCAAGGTATTTCTCAACAACATCAACAGTAATATCTTGACTAGTTAGCCCTGTTCCACCTGTCGTTATTATTAAATCTACCTTATCAATAAGATTATCTAAACACACTCTTAATTGTTTCTGTTCATCCTTAATTACTTCATAATGATTAACTAAGAAATTATTATTAGTCAAAAATTCTTTAAGAAATAATCCAGATTTGTCCTCATAAACACCTTGTGTAACACGATTGCTTAAAGTGATAATAGCTACACTATACATCAAATTCACTTCCAATTATTAAAATTTCATCATTTGGGTAAACATAACCACCCTTAATAACTTTAGTAAAAATACCTTGTTTAGGCATAATACAACTGCCAACTTGTTGTGAAATTTCACAACCAGAATGACATTCTTTACCAATCTGCGTTACCTCTTGAATTGTCTCACCAATTTTAAGCAATGTGCCAATTGGTAGTTCATATAAAACAATTCCTTCAGTTGTAATATTTTCTGCAAACTTTCCTGAACATAGTCCTTGAACACCTTGTTGCTTCATAATGTCGATACTTTCTTGTCCTAATAAACTGACTTGACGATGCCACTTTCCAGCATGAGCATCATTTTCTAAACCAAAATCCTCAATAAAATAACCTTTATCAATACTCTGTTTAATTTTTCCTTTTTCATGTGAAATATTAATTGCGATAACTTTTGCCATCATTATTGCTCCTTTCACTTGTAAATTGTTTTATCTATTATCAATTTTAGCACAAATTTCTTTAATAACAAAGAGGCATTCATCAATGTCATTGTAAGTTGTTTTATAAGATGAAACACTAATTCTAATGACAAACTTATTTTGCCAATTAGCACTTGACATAAAACAGACTCCTGAATTATTAATTAAATCTAAAAGTTCTTTAGTTGCCTTATCATCTTTATAATGAATAACGACTTGATTAAAAACAACCTCATTCAATACTTCAAAACCTAATTGTTCTAATTCATCTGCAAAATAGCGAGCCTGACTATGTAATTCGTATACCAGTTCTGCAACACCTTGTTTTCCTAAAGCTCTTAATGTCGCGTATAACTCTATTGCACGAGCTCGTCTAGACATTCCATCAGTATATGACATCCCATCACGATGCTTTGTTGCTACCAAATAAGAACCACTAACTTTTAATGAATTGAGATAATTTTCTTTATCCTTACACAAAACAATTCCATTATCATAAGGAGTATTTAATGTCTTATGGGCATCTACAGTCCATGAGTCAGCCTTTTCTATTCCTTTAGTTAAATGTTTTAATTGTTGACAAGTATTTGCATATAAAGCAAAAGCACCATCAATATGCACCCAAGCATTCTTTTCATTAGCTAAAGCACAAATTGTTTCAAAATCATCGAAAGCACCACCATTAACATTACCAGCTTGCAAAATAACAATCGTTTGCTTGTCAAAATCAGGTAATTGATCAATAATTATTTTACCTTTATTATCTGTCTCAACACTTGTAATCTGACTATCAGCAATCCCAATAATCTTTAATGCTTTATAAACAGTAGCATGTGCTTCCTTGGAAATAACAACTTTTATTTTATTACGCTCCTCTTTATTTAGTTGATAGCAAGCTGCATTTAAAGCTAAAATAGTAGCATTACCACTACCACTAACTAAACCCATTGCTGATGATTTAGGTAACTCTAATAATTCTACAATCCATTTTTCACATAGTTCTTCTATTTTGCTAGCTAAAGGAGACATTAAATATAAAGCACTATTTTGATCCCAAGTATCTGCTAACAAGCGTGCTTGCATTGCAATTGGAAAGCTACTACCTACGACAAAACCAAAATAGCGTCCTGAAGAAGAAAGAACGGTTGTTTTCTTACCTAATTCAATTAATTCAGTAATTATCTTATCACTTGATTGTGGTAAATCATTAAAATCTTTTGTTATCTCATTCAACAAAGACAACTCTTCTTGTATAGGAAAAATTTCGTATCGTTTGTTTTCAAGATATTCTTTTATAGCAGCAAATGTTATCTCTAAATTTTCCTGAGAATCTTCATTTCTGATTTTTTCAATTATTTTACTAGTAAACTTTTCCATAATTTATTATTAATCCAAATTCAGATTAACGCTACCTTTCTTAAATAGTCGGTATCCTTTTGTAATGGCCACTTTTACCGCCCTTTTTTTCCTCAAGTCTAATTTCACTTATCATCATTTCTTTATCAACAGCTTTACACATATCATAAATTGTTAGTAATGCCATACTAACTCCTGTTAATACTTCCATTTCAATACCAGTTTCACCATAACATCTCGCTTCGCAATAACATTCAATGTAATTATTTTTTCGAATAAAGTTAAGGTCTGCTTTTAAAATATTAATATTATGACACATTGGTATTAAATTAGAGGTTTGTTTTAAAGCCATTATGCCAGCAACTTGAGCAACTGCTAAAACATTACCTTTTTTTAATTCATTATTATATACTTTCTCTAAAGTTGTCTCGCTCATATAAATTTTACCTGAGGCCAGAGCATAACGTAAGGTTGTCTCTTTATGAGAAACATCAACCATAGTTGCCAAACCATCTTTATTAAAATGCGTTAATTTATCATCCAATCTTAATCACCTGTCCACTTTCTAATGTTTCATAACAATCAAATACAGCCAATTTATCCTTAAAGTTTTGACTTCTTAAAATTTCAATAAAAGTCTTTATTTTTAATTTATCTAAATCTTTTTGATAGATTAAAAAATCATATTCTTCTGCCATGACTTCAATATAATCTAATTCTAAAACATCAGCAACACTTTTTATTAATAAACCGCAATCAGCAGTTTCATTTTTTATTGTCGCTCCAACATTAAAATGTGATGGCATAATAAAATCATAACCATTTATTTTCTGTAAAGCAATATTTTTTTCTTTAAGTAAATAATCTAATAATATAGCAGTACCTGATCCTGGCTGACGATTAACATAGCGAATATCAGATCGTGTTAAATCATTGATACCCCTAATATTTTTAGGATTATTTTTAGGATAAGCTAAAACCTGACGACGTTTAACACCTTTAATTAAAGCCATCTTTTCTTCCTTAAAAATCTCTTTAACAATTGCTTCGTTATATTTACCATCAGCTGCTAAAATATGAATTGGTGCTAAATCACACTCATGATTTTTTAAAGCTAGTAAACCTGAATAGCTACCAACATGTGATGATGAAATCGCATGATCTTTATTCGTTTCATTAATTACATCTTGAACAATATCTAAAATCAAATCATGACTACCAATTACTGTTAAACGTTCTTTGAGTTGCTCTTTAGCTTTTAAAAGCACCACTTTTACAGTACTATTTTTTTGATATCCTTCACTTTCTTTTTCAATAACAATCAAACCATCAGCTTCAGCTAATGACATTGAAATACCAGCGCCCCTTGCTAGAGGTGTTGCTATGAACTGTTCATTAACGTAACCTAGTTTTACTCTAACAAATTCAATATGTTTTAAAGAAGAATAGATTGTTTTTGATAAAGTTGCTTCTACTATCTCATAATCGACACTTTGATGATAAAGACGATCAATAATTGGTAGAAAAACTTGTTTAAAGACAATATAGGTTGCTACAGGATAGCCCGGTAGGCCAATAACCATCGCTTGATTTATACTGCCTAAAATAGCTGGCTTACCTGGTTTTATAGCTATTCCATGCACACTAATCTTTCCTAATTCCTCAATTATCATCGCTGTATAGTCTTCACTACCAGCTGATGAGCCAGCATTAATTAAAACAACATCACATTCATTTGTTGCATCAAGAATAACTTGTTTTAATAAATTATAATCATCTTTAGTTATATCATATACTTTTACAGCTAAGTTTTTTTCCAGAACTAACGCTTTTAGCATACTAGAGTTTGAATCGATAATCATTCCCGCTTCAAGCTCTTTAGTAGCTACACTAACGATTTCACTACCAGTTGGAATTATGCCAACTTTTAACTTTTTAAACACTTTAATCTTATCATTTTTAGAAGCTAAAATTGCATTAATATCTTCAGCTCTAATTTGATGATAACTTGGTACAATCATTTGCATTTGACTGATATCTTCGCCAATTGCTCTAACATTTTCAAAAAATGCAACTGGTTTAGTAAGCACAACACTCTCATCATCTTTAACAACAATATCTTCAATCATTACAACAGCATCATATTCTTTAGTTATCACATCTCCTGTATCAACATATTGATACTCATTCTTTTTAAGAACTACTGGATTACTTTCATTTGCATCGTTACTTAAATTTGCTTTAATCGCTATCCCATCCATAGCACTAGCATTATAATGTGGTGAAGATAATTTAGCATAAATAGCCTCGGCCGTTATATAATGTAATGAATCAGCCGCCGGAATTTCAATAACTTCTAATTGTATTTGTTCTTTGATATCTTCTAAATACTTTTCAATTGCTTGATCTAAATCATAGTTATCTAAATATATCTTACGCTCTTTCAAAAGACAATCACCTCCACAATATCATCTTTATTTTTTCCTTCGCTATTACTAGTTATCACAAAATAACCATCAGCCTGTGCTAAAACATAAACATTACTCGAACGATAGTATAACGGCTTAGCAATCACTTTATTATCTTCAAAGACAAATTTAACTAAGATTAAACTATCTTTGCCAGGACTACTATTAGTATTATGTGCTAAATGTGCTAATATAATGGTCTTTTTTATGTGATAGAGCTCTAAATAAGCTTCAATTAAGGTTTGTCTTAACACTAAATATGCTGAAACAGGATTGCCAGGCAATCCTAAATACAATTTATTATCATTACGTGCTACGACTGTCGGTTTACCTGGTTTAATTGCTAAACCATGACAGAATACATTGCTTGTTAATTTATCAAAAACATCATAAGTATAGTCCTCATTTCCTTGTGAACTACCACCACTTGTTAAATAGATATCAACATCAATTTCCTTTAAACTTTGATAATATAAATCAAAATCATCTTTAATTAATTTTGTTTGTTTTATTTCAAAGCCATATTTTATTAAGGTTTTATCTAGTAATATTGTATTAATATCTCGAACTTGGGCTTGCATAATCTCACTTTGATAAGGTACTAATTCATTACCACTTGAAATAATTGCACAGCTCATTTTTTTAAAAACCTTAACCTTCTTAATACCTTGACTTGCTAAGGTTGCTAATACTCTGCTATCTATTAGTTGATATTGTTTAAAAAGAAGCATATCTTGAGTGATATCAACTCCTGGAATACTAACATTTTCATTTTCAGCTAAACTTTTAAAAACTAAAACCTCGTTTGTAGCCTCAACATAATCACTATCTTCAATCATTAAGACAGCATTACTATTATAAGGCAACATTGCTCCTGTGTTAATATAACTGCATTCGCGCTCACCTAATTCAATTGTATTTATAGAACCAATTTTTACACTTTCACGACACTTTAAAATACTAGGAATACTCTCACTAGCAAGTTGTGTATCTTTTGCTTTAAGAGCGTAACCATCAACTGTACTTTTATAAAAATTAGGAATATCCTCTAAAGCATAAACATCCTCTGCTAACACATAATCAAGACTGTTAATTAAGTCAAGTTCAATAATACTTTGTTTGCTCCTTAAATAATCAATTAAGTGCTCTTTTAATTCACTAACACTTAAAACCTTAAGTAATTTCATTTTAATTACTCCATTTCTAATAACTGCATTACTTTATTATTCTCCTCAATAAAGAATACCTCTTTTTCACCTTCAACAATCAACTTACCTTCATCAATCAAAAAGAAATAATCACCAATTTTTCTAGATAGTTGAATCTTATGTGAGACCAATAAAAAAGTCTTATCTAACCTCTTCATTAAAGCAACCATCAAATGCTGTGATTTTAGGTCAATATTATTAAACGGCTCATCCAACATTATTAAATCACAATCACTTAAAATAGCCATCGCAAAAGCTAAACGCTGTTTTTGACCACCAGAAAGACTTTTAGCCCTTTGTTTTCTTAAATCTAACAACATTAAATCTGCTAAAATTTGTTCCTTATCTTGAATAATATTTTTACTTAGCTTCTGAATTTTATTAATATTATCTTCAACAGTACCAGCAAAAATAAAAGGCTTTTGTAACATCAAGATCTTACTTTTTATATCATGTTGACAATTATCAGTAACGATTTGTTTTAATAAAGTTGATTTTCCACTACCATTATCACCAAGTAAGCAATTAATCTTATTATCTTGCAATTCCATTTTAGGTATATTCAATTCAAAATTAGTCTTTTCATATTTCAAATAACAATTAGAAATTTTCATGATTATCTTCCTCTTTATTTAATAATGATAAACCAAATTGAACTATAAAGGCAATCAACAACAAAATTACACCATAAATAAGTGCCTCATTATAATTACCTTGACTTTTTAAATTTGCTAAAGCAGTTGTCATAATTCGAGTATGATCTTTAATATTACCACCAACAACCATCACTGAACCTACTTCTGAAACAGCACGAGAAAAACCTAAGATTAAAATAAAAATCAAATCATTACGAAATTCAAATAATGAATACTTAATCTTATTAATAAAATTTAGTTTAAACATATCTAAAGTGAAAAACAATACTTCTCCTTTAGACACTAATAATTGGTAAACATTGCCACTAACTATTGGAATGATAAGTAAAGTTTGGGCAACAACAAGAGAAATAGGTTGATATAAAATATGTAAAAAACCAAATGCTCCGTTAGTTTTTAATAACATAAATAATACCAACCCTAGAACAACGGGAGGTAATCCCATCATTGTCTTTGTAAGATAAATCAAAAGATATTTAATCTTACTTTTCATAAAATATAATTGGTAACCAAGGAGCAACCCAAAGAGCATTCCTAATAAGGTTGCACTTATATTTACCAATAAAGTTAATTTAATAACTTCTATCATCTGTTATTCAACTAAAGTAAAGACCGGTGCACCATATTTATCAGCACCATAATCTTTAATAATTTCTAATCCTTTTCCCTCAGTTACCCATTTTTTAAACTCTTCAGCAGATGCCATTTGTTCTTCAGTAAAACTATCATTCTTAATTACATGAATTGAGTATGTGTTAACTAAATCTGCTTTATTATAATAAGCTTCTACTAGATCTAACTTATCTTTGTTTTCTAACCATGTTGCAATATCAGTTAATGTATAACCTTTCTTCTCAGCTGCAATATTTAATGTATCTAACATTCCAACACCTGATTCAACAGTATTTTTTGCTTTACCATCTGTTGCGCTACAATATTCTTCAAAAGTAGCCATCTCTTTTTTATGTGTTCCAGAATCATCAGCACGAGAAATATATAATTTATCATCACAGATTTCCTTAGTAGCATCAGCCAATGTTGTACCCGTTAATTTTTCTGGACCAACAAATAAAAAGTTATTATACATAATTGAATCTCTACCTAAACTGATACCATCTTTTACCAGTGTTTCTTCATCAGCTGGACTATGTGCAAATAATAATTGCACTTCCCCATCACGAGCTTTTTGAATTGCTTCACCACTTCCAACTGATAACCATTGTAATTCAATTCCCGTTTCTTCTTTAAAAGCAGGTGCCAATTCATCCAACAAACCACTATCATTCATACTTGTTGTTGTTGCCATCATAACTTCTTTAGTTTCTTTATCATTACTAGAACATGCAAATAAAAGTGCAAATACTAGTAATAGTGCCAATTTTTTAAAATTTTTCATTTGTATTCTCCTTTATTTTACTAATAAAGCTACAAAAAAAGACCAAAAAAGGTCAAGATTTTAATATCAAATATTAAAATCTCCTTTTCACAATGGAAGGCATACTAGTTTCCATAATACACCCTAGCGGCTAATTTATCATATCTAATGACTTAGACAAACTAGCTCGGAGATTATTTAATTTACTACTACTTCATCAATGCTTAAATTTTGTAAATCTATGACGTAAAAGCCATTTTTTAAATAGTTTTTATTTAAAAGTACTTTAATTGTTAAAGTTAATTGTAGTCCAGCTACCAAAGAAACAATATAATAAGGATTTCCTAATTGCTGTTCAATACTATTATGACTGTTATGTTGTTCAACTAATAAACGATTTGTTTGATTAATTATCCCAAAATAACCATAGTCACCAGCAATTGTTCCATAAATTAAAGTTTTATTCTCTTTGATACACTCTTCTTCTAATTGTTTTCTTATCTCAATACTATCTAAACAATCTATTACTAAATCATATTCTTTAAAATCATAACTAATTTCTTGATTAGGGTATTTATTAGCATAACAAGTTATTTCAATTTGCGAATTAATAGCCTTGATTCTTTGTTTAGCAAGTTCTAATTTAGTTTGTCCTAAATTATTCTCTAGTGCCAATAATTGACGATTTAAGTTGCTTTCTTCAATAACATCATCATCACAAAGTCCAATTTTTTTGATGCCAATTCTTGCTAAACCTTCAATAATATGTGAGCCTAAACCACCTAAACCAATAACTAGAATACTTTTTTTTAAGAGAATTGTTTGTTCAGCTTTTGAGATACTATTTTGATTTCTCAGATAACGTTTGATTCTAACCACCGCCTACTGGTGGAAATAAGAATAGTTTTTGACCATCATTTAAAATAGTTTCTAAGGTCTGATGACGACCATTAACTAAAATAATTGAAACATCATCAAGTTCAATATTTAAATCACTTACAATATCTTTAACTTTAATACCTTCATAATAATCTACAAAAACAACTTTGCCACGATTTTCTCTGAAATAAGCAAATAATTTTACTTCAATCACTTAGATTATTCCTAATCTTTTCAAAGTATCTTCAGTTGGGAATCCACTAACCCAACCACGTGCTTGATAATACTCTGGTAACATGATATCTAAACGTGAAACCATACCTCCAGATGCTTCATTTTCCATTTTAATAGCATCCTTTAATAATCTTTCTGGTAATGTATCTTCTTCAGGAGTCATACCTGCTCGTTGATTAAATAATCTTTCTAGATTATAAATGCGATCACCCATTTCTAATAATTCAGCTCCAGTAATTTTTTGGCCTGTTGCTGCACTATAGATAGCTGCATATTCATCAGCACCTAAAGCAAATGAAGTGAACAAACATAATCCTAAAGAGTCAATTGCGGCTGTTAAATCTTGGAAAGTTTTAACAAGCTCTGCTTTACCATCGGTTACTAAACGATCAACTTGAACTGGTGCACCTAAGATTTCTGGTGAAATTGTATAACCACGAACATGGCAACCACCACGATTACTTGTTGCATAGTTTAAACCAATTCCTTGAATTCCACGAGCATCATATGCAGGGATTTCTAATTTCTTAACACTCATCGAATATTCTGGAACACCATAATGTTCACATAGACGATATGATCCTTGCGCTAATAACTTTGCTAAATCATTATGCCCACGTCCAATACGTTTAACCCACTCAATAATAGCTTCACTATTACCAAACTGTAAAGGAACACCATCACAATCTTCATCTGTAATATAGCCTCTTTGATAAAGTTCCATTGCTGCGGCTAATGTTGAAGATGTTGAAATAGTATCTAAGCCCATTTCATTACACCAATAATTGGCACGCACAATTGCATCTAAATCATTAATATCTGCATCAGCGCTAAAGCCCCAAAGTGTTTCATATTCAGGACCACCAATAATTTTATCGTCCATCTTAACAACACGACCACAGCCGATTGTACAGTGATGACAATAACCATTTCTTACTAAGACAGTATCTGCCATTGTTTCTCCACTAACATCATCAGCTTTATCATATTCTGATTCTTGCCAGTTTTTAGTTGGTAATGAACCAACACTATTGATGATATTAACAAGAACTGCAGTACCATAAGTAGGTAAACCACCACCCGTTACTGGATGATCCTTTAACATTTTTGCAGATTCAATTGCCACTTTCTTAAATTCTTCCTCATCAAATGTTGGAATTTTATCGTTGTTAGTTTTAACAACAATTGCTTTAAGATTTTTTGATCCCATAACAGCTCCAACACCACTTCGACCTGCTGCACGATCAGTGTCATTCATAACAGCTGCCATCAATGACAAGTTTTCACCTGCTGGACCAATGTTAAGCACGGAAACATTTTTCTGATCCTTCTTTAAAATGTCAACTGTTTCTTCAGATGTCTTAGTCCATAAAGAACTAGCATCTTTAATCACCACTTGATCATCTTCAATGTCAAGATAAACTGGTTTATCAGCTCTACCTTCAACAATAATAGCATCATAACCGGCATACTTTAACATTGATCCCCAAATCCCACCGCTATTTGAACTAGCGATAAAATTATTAAGTGGTGACTTTGTTACAACCATATATCTAGTACCAGTAGATACCTTAGTTCCTGATAGTGGCCCAGCGATATAAATAATTTTATTATCAGCTGAAAGTGGATCAACATTAATATCAATCTCATCCATTAACATCTTTGTTCCCAAGCCACGTCCACCAATGTATTTTTTGGCTAGATCTAGGTCTAAATCTTCGACACTAATTTGTTGTGAAGTCAAATTAATGCGCAAAATTTTTCCATTGTAACAATTCATTTTTTAATCTCCTTTCTGTAGTATACCTTAATTTTACCATACTAATGAAACAAAGAAAATTATATATTTTTTTTATAAACTATTTAAAAAAAGATTACTTTTTATTATAGTAATCTTTAACCACCAATTTTTGACATACCTTTATTTGCTTTCATATTCTCATTTAAATAATGTTTTTCAGGTTTTTCTTTAATATAATTGAGAATAAGTGCCTTTAATTCTTCTTTTTTATTGAGATATTCATAGATATCAAGCTCATTATCGCTATGTAAGCATAATCTCAATTTACCATCACTAGTAAAACGAATGCGATTGCATCTTTCACAAAAATGATTTGAAATGGGTGAAATAATACCAAAACAGTAACCATATTCATCTATATAATAATCAGATACGTCTTTACAATTAGGTTTTTTCTCTCTACTCTGATAATTTTTAAATTTATCTCTAATATTTAATTGTTTATCTTTTATAAAATCATCATTTTCACCAATAGGCATTAACTCAATAAAGCGAATTTGAACATTATTAAGACGACCAAATTCTAAAAAATTAACGATCTCATTATCATTGACCCCTTTTAATAAGACAACATTTACTTTTACAATCAACTCAGATGCAACTGCTAAAGCAATATTATCCTTAACTCGTTGTAAATAGTTAGTTTTAGTTATTTCATAGTATTTATTATCATCTAAGGTATCTAGACTAATATTAATTCTTTTTAATCCTGCTTTAATTAAAGCATCAAGATATTTATCTAATAAAACAGCATTCGTTGTTAGACCAATATCCTTAATATGCTCTTTATTATTTGTATATTCTACTAAACTAACAATCCAATCATTTAATAAAGGTTCCCCACCAGTAAATCGAATCTTTCTAAACTTTAACTCATCTAAAACATCAATTAAATTAAATAATTGTTTTTGACTAACTTGTTTTTCTAAAATAGCATCAGCTTCACTTTTGCAATATCGACATGATAAATTACAATAATCAGTAATTGAAATTCGTGCATAATCAATTTCACGATAATATTTATCCTGCATTGTTTTCACCCCACAATTTCTCTTATCCTCATTTATTTATTTTCATTATACTATAAAAGAATAAAAAAAAGAACATCATTTGATGTTCTAAAATGTTTGATAATACTTTAAACCATAATATACTTGTGGTTGTAAACGACAAACTTTTGCACAATTACCTTTTGAATTATACCCTAACCCAAAATAGATATCATAATTCTTTTTATAAGTACTGACAACTTTACTTAGCGACTTATTCTTATGTTTAAAGATTTCTACGTGCACATGTGGTCCCGTTGAATTACCTGTTGAGCCCATGTACCCAACTGTTTGACCTTTAGATATTGTTGAGCCAGTTGCTGCTTGTTTACTCATATGACCATAAATAAATGTATAAGTATCATTTCCAACTTGATGGGCTGTAACAACATAATTACCATAACCACCACTATCATATGATCTTACTAAAACAACACCTTTACCTGGCGATTTAAGTTTTGTCCCTGTTTTATTTGCTAAATCAATACCTGGATGCCAACCACCACCAAAACTTGCTGGATAATACCATGCAGTAGCTGTTACTGTAGCATGTGAAACTGGTAATCCTAATGTTGTATTTGTAGATGGAGTAGATGGTTTTGAAGTACTTCCACTATCACTTTCTTTTTTATCATCATTCTTTTTGTCATCTGTTTTCT
>JAJDGJ010000017.1 GCA_030265585.1 Erysipelotrichaceae bacterium OttesenSCG-928-M19
ACAAATAATCTAATCAATTATAAGATTACTCTATTTATTATTTAAATACAAATAAAAATTGTCTTAGTAAAAATTTTATGCTCCTCATATATTTTTTTTATTATCTAATGCCAATATTGTTGCTTAATTCTGATAAAAATAACACTCTAATATTCTATAATTTTACTAAAATTAAATAATTAATTAAAAAAATAATTGACATCTATTAATAAAACTGCTAGTATAGTACCCAATAAAACACAGAAAGGATGAATTTCATGGACACTTTAAATGTCAAGTTAATTTCAAATAACTTCTATTTTTGGTATTTTCAAAACGATAGTGTCCATCATACTATCCTTTTTTCTAATACCTTAAGATAATAAAAGTATAGAAAATATAGCTAGGTGGATAATAATATTCACCTAGCTTTTTTTGTGTATTTATAGAAAGGATGATTACAATGAGAAATGATTTAAAAAGTGTACAACGCTATATTGCACCACCACAGGATATTATAAATCTTGCTAACAATGAGAACTATAACAGTCGCTATTTTAATTTATTAAAAAAAGAGTTTACTGATGAATTAAAAAACACCCCTTTAATTCAATATGGTCCTGCAACACATGAACATTTAGTCGAGCAATATGCTAAATACATTAAAAAGGATTACTCGCAAATTATGTCAGCACCTGGTTCCGATAGTTTAATCGCTGTTTTAATCAATGCTCTAACAACTAAGTCAGTCCTCGTTATTGAACAAGATTTCTTTAGATATCAACAAGTTGCCAAAATTTTAAACAGAGAAATTATTACCATCAAAAACAATGAGAACTTATATCAAGAAATAGTAAGACAGAGCATGCAAAACAATGTCGAACTAATTTTTCTATCTAATCCTAATAACCCCTTGGGTATTAGGCATGACACTAATGAATTACTTCATATTTTAAAAAATACAAACTGCTATGTTGTAATTGATGAAGCATATTATGAATATCAAAAACAAACTATGATCGATTTCATTGAAGAGTACGACAGATTAATTATTTTGAGAACTATGTCAAAAGCATGGGGATTAGCAGGTTTAAGAGTTGGTTTTGCCATAACAAACAAAAAACTAATCGATTATCTTTTAGCAATTCAAGGTCCTTTTACCCTAAGTTCTTTAAATGCTAATTTAGCTACTTGCACTTTAAAAAAACAAGAAATTATGCAAGAAGATGTTATAAAAACTATAAATGAGAAACAAAAGCTTATTAATTTTTTAAATAACTATCACAATATTAAAATCTATGATAGTTATACTAACTTTGTTTATATTGAAGTTGCCAACGCATTGGAAATAAAAGAAAAACTCCAACAAAATGAAAGAATTGCAATCGCTTCATTTCCTAACAATGGTTTAAGAATTACTATTGGTAATACCCTACAAATGAAACAACTCTACAGTGGATTAAAAAAATACTTGAAAGGATGATTTTATGAAAATATTTATCTATGGTGTTCATGATGGCGAGTTTGAGCCTATTGATGAATACTTAAAAATTAACAACATCAAAATTGAATATACCACAGAACAGTTAAATAGTGATACTGTTAGCCTCGCTCAAGGTTTTGATGGTATTTCAATAAAGCAATCTAATCATATTACTGATGAAAGTATCTATAAAAAATTAAATACTTACAATATTAAACAAATTGCCTTACGTACCGCAGGTTATGATATGATCGACTTAAAACTTGCAAATAAATATAATTTAACTATCACAAACGTTCCCGCTTATTCACCTAATGCTATAGCCGAAATGGCTTTAACTCATACAATGTTTCTACTACGAAAAATGTATTTAACAATACCTCGAATTAAGAGTCATAATTTTACATGGCCAGGTTTACTGGCCCCTGAAATAAGAAATTTAACCATTGGTATTATCGGCGTTGGACGTATCGGTGGTGTTTATGCAAAATTAGTATCTGGTTTAGGTGCTAAAGTAATTGGTTATGATATTGTAAGACGAGAACATGAAAACCCAGTTGTTGAATACCAAGAAACTTTAAATGAACTATTACGAAAGGCTGATATTATATCTATTCATACACCGCATGATGATAGCACAGAAAATATGATCAATAAAAAGACACTGAAATTAATGAAGCCCACTGCTTATTTAATCAATACTGCTCGTGGTCCTATTGTTAATTCAAGAGATTTAATTGATGCTTTAGAAAACAAGGAGCTAGCTGGAGCTGGTTTAGATACTTTAGATTGCGAGATTAATTACTTCCAACACAATTATCATGGTAAAGAAATCAAATCTAAAGAACTTAAAAAGCTTTTACAAATGGAAAATGTTTTAATTACACCACATATTTCATTCTTTACTAAAACAGCTTTAAAAAATATGATTGACATTAGTTTAGATAGTGCCATTGAAGTTTTAACAAGTAAAACTAGTAAAAATATTGTCAAATAAAATTGAAAGGAGAAATATGATTAAGTAAAATATAATTTCTTACTCATATAAATAAATAATATGAATAATTTAAAAGAAAATAGTATGAAAATCTTAAATGGAATGAGTATCGGTATAGTAGTCTCTCTAATTCCTTCAGCAATGTTAGGTCAAATTGCTACAACATTAAATTGGGGAGAAATTAATATTTTCCTAAATGTTTGCACCTCTTTAATGTGTTTTTTAATGGGAATTTGTATTGCTATCCAATACAAATTAGACCCCATCTCATCTTGTTCTTTAGCGATGGCAACCATGTTAGCTGGTGGTTCAATTCATGGTATTAATGAAGAAGGCTTCTTTCAACTTAAAGGAGCAGGTGATGTAATTAATGCTACAATTGGTGCAATAATAGCAGTGATACTTATTAAATATTTAGCCCATAGACTTGGTGCCTATAAACTATTAGTAATTCCTGTCTTAGTGGTCGTGGTAGTTGGACTAATTACTAGCTTTACTGCCGAACCCATTGCACAAATAACAACTTTTATTGGCTTATTAATAGAAAAATTTACAACATTACAGCCGTATCTAATGTCTATGTTAATTGCGCTTTCATTTGCGTTAATTATTATTTCACCTATTTCGACAGTTGCAGTAGCACTATTAATCAATCTAAGTGGTAATGGCTCCGCAGCAGCTAATATTGGTATTGCTGCTGCTGCATTAACTTTAGCCATATTAAGTTACAAAACTAATGGCCTTGGAACAGCTTTAGCACACTTTATCGGATCACCTAAAATTCAGATGGCAAATTTTATTAAGTCACCAAAAATGATAATACCAAGCTTAATAAGCGCATTAATTTGTTCTATTGTCGTTCCTATCTTTAATCTTCAAGGAACACCAATGTCAGCTGGTTTTGGTATCTCTGGTCTAATTGGCCCTTTAGGAAATCTTGGTATTAATGGCTTTACAACAATAAATATAGTAATTACTTTACTAACTTTTATTATTATTCCAACAATTGTTTCTTATATCATCTCCTTTATTTGTAAAGACAGATTAAAGCTTGTCGACTCTGAAGATTATAGATTAAATATTTAATCAAATAGAATTGTTATCTTTTATCTTTAATTTACCCTTTTATAATAATATATTATTATTTTCTATTTGATTAATTTATCTCTAATAAACTCACCTTTAGCACTAGTAATTACTCTAATAAAGCATAAAAATATACTATCAAAAAAAATACTATTATTTTATAAATTATGATGATATGTTGTTTTTATGTTTGGATTAAGAATGAACGTTAATTAGTTGCTTAGACTATTAATTATATGCTATTATTACTATGATAGAGGTGAATATTATGGCAAAAGAAAAAGCCAAGAAAAAAAGTAGTTTAATTTCAAAGTTATTAGGGATTCTAATTATTCTTTGTTTTGTAAGTGCAGGAGTCTTTATTTATAAGTATTTTGATGATATTAACAGTCAATGGGATAATAGCGAAGTTGCTCTAGTCGATGCTGAAAAGGCACTTGCTGCTAAGACTGATTATCGTAAAGAACAACCAATAATTGGAACCGTTATTGGTAAAATAAAAATTGAAGGTTTAACTGGTGATATGCCATTAATTGAGGGTGATGATATTCAATTATCAATGGCTTATGGAGTTGGCCATTTACAAGATACACCAATGCCAGGTACCTTTAGTGGACAACCAGCCGTATCAGCTCACCGTGAAACATTCTTTAGACCACTAAAAGACGTTAAAATGGGAGATATTGTTACAATAACGATGCCTTATGGTAAATTTCAATATCGAATTTCTAAGAAAGTTATCGCTAAACCTAATGAAGGAGAGAAGATATTTAATACCGAAGGTATTGAAAAAGAGAGAATTGTTTTAATAACATGTTATCCTTTTGCAGCTTGGACCTCTCCTGATGAAAGAATAGCCTTTTATGCTGATTTAATAGAGTAAAGAAAAACGAGTTTGAAACTCGCTTTTTTTTATTCTAATAATCTTCGTTTGAAATTGAATAATATGCTTGTGGATGATCACAGATTGGACAAATATTTGGTGCTGTCTTGCCAGTATGGCGATTTCCACATTTAGCACAAATCCATGTTTTTTCTTCTGGTTTCGCAAAGACTTTATCACCTTTAATATTATCATATAATCTTTGATATCTTTCTTCGTGATCCTTTTCGATTTTACCTACACCTTCAAACAGGCGAGCAATATCATCGAATCCTTCAGCCTTTGCTTCCTTAGCGAAATCAGCGTACATTGTTACCCACTCATAGTTTTCACCAGCCACACAATCTAATAAATTATCTGGTGTTGATTGAATACCATCATGAAGTAACTTAAACCATATTTTCGCATGTTGTTGTTCATTTCTAGATGTTTCTTCAAAGAAATCAGCAATCTGTTGATAACCATCCTTTTGTGCTTTCTTTGCATAAAACTCATACTTAACTCGAGCTTGCGACTCTCCTGCAAAAGCAGCCATTAAGTTTTGTTCTGTTTTTGTTCCTTTTAAATCTTTCATTTTATCTTCTCCTTTCCTATGTTTAAAGTATAACGCTTTTTTTTGTACTAAACAAGCTTAGTCCATTTTTTAGATATAAATAAAAAATAGTCTACTGACTATTTCTAAAATTACTTTCTTTAATGATTTCTGAAGCTATTTTTAAGTATTTACTATAATTAGCCTCATTCTCACGATAAATAGAACCATCTTCAGGTGTTGAAATCTCTAGTTTTTCTAATAGCTTAACATCTAAAGTATTCGCAACTACCTCACCACCACCAAAACCAAAGATATTTAATTGTTCTCCATTATGTAAATAATATGACATATTTTCAATAACTCCTAAAACTCTTTGATTCATAGTTTTTGCCATTTCACCAGCCTTAATAGCAATTGCTGCTGCATTAAGATGCGGTGTTGTCACAACAATTTGGAAAGCATTAGGCATAAATTGTGCCATATCTAAAGCGACATCACCCGTTCCCGGAGGTAAATCAATAATAACAACATCGATATCATCTTGGTATTTAGTAAAATAGAAGAAATGATTCAATGCTCTATTTAACATTGGACCACGCCAAATAATTGGCAATGGTGATCTCATTAAAAAATCAACTGAAACAATATCAATACCATCGATATTAGCTGGATATAGAATATTATCAATCATTGGTGGATACTGCTCAATATTAAAGATATTAGGAATACTACTTCCATAAATATCACAATCAATTAAAGCGACACGATAATTCATTTGATTAAAAGCATGTGCAAGATTAGCACTAACACTAGATTTACCAACACCACCTTTACCTGAGGCAATCAATAAATATAAAATATTATCTTTGCCTAAAATACTATTACGATATAATTCTTCAGCTACAATATCTTTAAATACTATTTTAGCTCCTGGTAATTTTAAATCAATTTTTAAATACTTCATCAATTGTGTTTTTAGTTCTTTTTCATCAAAGTTTTTATCTTCATAACCTAGTACAACATAAACTTTACCATCTTTTTCATTAACTTCTATTTCCTTGAAAATATTTTTTAACTTTGTTTTTTCAAATTCAAAATTCATAATTTTAGCTTTCATTTGTCTACCTCCAAAAAAGATTAATATTCAATGAACATTAATCTATCGTAATCCTAACTTCGATGAACAATGTGGCCATTGTCCCCAACCTGAGTTTCTTTGTAACCAAGTTGCTGCTTTAATTTGATCCTGTTTACTAGCCATATGAGCATAAGGTGCACTAACGCCTACCTTACTAGCTGCTGTACGCCATGTTGGTGCACTAAACTGTAAGCCACCATAGAACCCATTTCCTGTACTTAGATGCCAACGTCCACCACTTTCACATTTCGCAAGACGATCCCAAACTGATGATGAAGTAGAAACCACTTTAGTGCCACGTTCAACAATCTTATCTTGTCTTTTTTGAATCACTTTAGTAACACTTACATTAGTCTTGTATTTTTTATCATCTAAATAAATCGTTTCATAAGTCTTAACATATTTACCAACTTGACCTTTTTGTTTAACTTTTAAGGTTCCACTTTCAAGTGCTTTATTATCAACATATTTTGTTTTATATTTCTGCGTAACCGTCTTATCTTTACTAACTTTAGACATTAAATTGATATTTAATTTATCAACATCTTTTAAATATACTTTATCTTGATTATCTTGATACTCCTTAATAAAGAAAGAATATTTACTACCATAATTTTTTAATAATGATTCTTTCTCTTTAAGAAATTCACTTAAAGTATCGGCATATGTTTCATGTTTCTCCTCTTTACCTTTAATCGTCGTTGTAATAGTCTTTAAATTGCTAATTTCTATAACTGAATTATTTTTCACCATACTATCAGTCGAACAATCAGCCTTGTAATCATCAAAATTATTTTTCTCAGCAATTTTTTTAATATACAAAGAACTCAAAAATTGATCTGTTTCTGATTCTTGTTCAACACCATTAACTATTAACTTAACCTCTTTAGTTTGTGATAAGGCAATTAGTGATATCACACAAATAAAGAGAAAGACTGATATCGCTCCACGTAAAGCAAGCTTTCTTTTTCTTGCTTTTTGTTGTTGCTTCTTTAAAGTAATATTATCAATCAACTTTTGGTAAGCTGCAATATATTTATCACGTATATTATTAATATCCCTTAAAGTTAATCTCTTTTGTAGTGGTGAAGCAACCTCTATTTTTTTAGGATAACTTAAAACACTAGTATCTTTATTTTTTATTTTATTTGTTTCAATACTTTTTATTTTTGACTTTTCTATTTTGGTTGATAGAACATTAGATTTAAAATCCTGACTAATAAAAAACTTATTCATTATCTCACCTCAATTTTAAGTACAAATATTATAACAAATATTAGCTCTATATGCAAAATCAATACTCATTTTCACCAAATTTAAACCCCGTCTCTGCCCAAACAATACCAGTTGTAATCACAATAGCACCCACAATCAAGCCAGTTGTAAGTGGTTCTAAGCCTAATAAAACAGAGAACATTGATGCAAACATTGACTCAGTACTAAAGATTAAAGCGACATTTGATGCCGGTATATGTTTTTGAATAACGATTTGTCCAGCAAAAGCAAAACAACCGAAAATACCAAGGTAAAGAAAAGCCCATAAACCTGGTAGCCAGCTAGCTGTATCTAAGTTAATTAATGGTATTGGCTGCTTAGTTACAAGACAGTAGCCAATTGATAAAAAGGCTGCCGTTGCCATTTGAATAATCGTTAAATTAATCGGATCATCCTTCGTTACAAAATAACCAATCATCACAATTTGCATCGCAAAAATAAAAGAGGCAATAATAGTTAAATAATCACCTAAAACAATATTTGCTTGTGATTTTAATGAAGCTAATGAGTTAGCAAGATCAAAAATATCAACATTAAAAACTAGAATAAAGAAACCAATAATCATAGTGGCTACTCCAAAAGCAAAATATGATCTAATCTTCGTTTTAAAAACAACATACATAATAATTGGTACAAAAACAACATTCATAACTACTAAAAAAGCATTTTTACTAACAGTTGTTGTTTCTAGAGCTTCACTATGAATTGTCATACTCGCAAAAAAGACAATTCCTAAAGCTAAGCCAAAGAAAACGGTTTGCTTAGTAATCTTTTTTAAACGTTTATGAAAAACAATACAAAGAGCTAAAGCTGTAATTGTAAATCTAATAACTTGCATTTGTGTGACACTCATATATTTTAAAGTTTCTGCCGTTGCGATATAGCCAAAAGCCCAAATAATAGCAACCGCTAATAAACCAATTCTTGCTTGCCATGGTTTCATATTAGTGACCTCCCTTAACTCTTTCTCTTAAAATTAAAACCTGTTTCTGCCAAAACAATACCAAAGGTAATGATAAAGGCAGCGATTACTAATGAACTAGTTAAAGCTACCGTACCAATAATAACCGCGAAAAATGAAGCAAACAATGACTCTAAACTACAAATAATAGCGGTATTGGTTGCTGATGTATACTGTTGAACAGTAAATAATAATATATAGGCAATAAGTGAATTAACAATTGCCAAATAACTTAGCATCGGTAAAATATCCACAAAACCATTTAACGATAAATTATTAACGAAATTAGGACCATCAATCGTCATACTAAAACAAAAAGCCAATAGGGTACTTACATATAATTGAAAAATTAAAATAGTAATTGGATCTTCTTCTTTGACAAACTTACTGCTTAAAATAAAGCGAAATGCAAAGACGATAGCACCTAGTAATGAGAAGAAATCACCAATGTTAACATTCATTTGTTGCGCTAAATTATTTAAACTATCTTTTAAATTAAAAATATCAATATCAAACATTAAAAAGAAAAAACCTATTAACATCATAAAAAGGCCGGTAAATAAATAACCTTTCGGTTTTATTTTATAAATAAAGTACATAATTATAGGAACCCAAACAACATTAGTTACCGAAATAAAAGCATTCTTAGGAATTGTTGTTTCTTTTAAACCATAGTTTTGTAAAGTAAATGCAATAAAAAAAACAATTCCAATAATTACACCATAAATAATTGTTTGGCGATTAGCGTTTATAATTTTCTTATAAAAAGCGATGCTCATTATAATTGAGGCCATACCAAAACGAAAAACCTGCATTTGAAAAGGTTCTAAATACTGCAAAACATAAGAGCTACCTATAAAACCTGTACCCCAGATAGCTGCAACAATTACTAATAATGCATTAGCTTTCCATGTTTTCATACTACCATCTCTTTTTAGATAAAATAATTATTAAGTATCATTCCTCTTTAAAATTAAACCCGGTCTCTGCTAAAATTATACCAAAGGTTATTACAAATGCGGCAATTACTAGAGAACTAGTTAATGGAACACTACCTAAAACAACAGCAAATAATGAAGCAAACAATGATTCTAAACTACAAATAATTGCGGTATTTGAAGCCGGAACATACTGTTGAGCAATCAATTGTAAGCCAAAGGCAATTAGTGATGAAAAAACAGCCATAAAAACTAAAGCTGGCATTGCCGCTAATAAATTAGAAGTCGCAATATTTGTAACTGGATTGCCTTCCATAATAAAACATAAAATTATTGATAAAATTGTACTAATATATAATTGAAAAATTAAAATAGTAATAGGATCTTCATTAGCAACAAACTTTCCACTCAAAATGATATGAATCGCAAAACCAAAAGCACATAGTAAGGTTAAGAAATCACCAAAAGTAATATTCATCTGTTGAGCTAAATTACTAAAACTTGCTCCTAAATCAAAAATATTGATATCAAACAACAAGAAGAAAAAGCCAATTAAAATAACAATAACACCATATAATAAATGCATCTTTGGCTTAACTTTTAAAAATATCAGCAAAAATAATGGTACCCAAATGACATTAGTTACTGTTATAAAAGCATTTTTAGGAACTGTTGTATCTGTTAAACCAAAAGTTTGAAAAGTCATTGCTGCAAAGAATGCTAGACCAATAATCGAGCCATAAATAATTGCTCTCTTACTTGCTTTGAGAACTCTTTTATAAAAAACTATCGTTGCTATAACAGCTGCTATGCCAAAACGAAAGATTTGCATTTGTAATGGTTCAAGATATCTAAGTGATTCCTCAGTTGCAACAAAACCTGCTCCCCAGATCATTGCGACAATTATTAATAATATGTTTGCTTGCCATGTTTTCATTCTTCACTCACCTCATTTATATTCCAAGACTAATTATACTTGATAATTACTTTAAAAGAAACAATGTCTACGTTATTATTTAAATAATAATGCTCTTAGTTATATTATAGTGAGTATTGTCACAAAAATATTTATATTATTTAAAAAAATTAAACATATTTTTTGTTTTAATTACAAAGATTTGCATAATCAATATCATATATTTATTAAAAACTAAATAACTATCTATAGCCTTAATAGTCTTCAATTTTTTAGATAACTGAATATCTTTACTTGTTGAACAACTTACTTGCATTGTAGCATTTAGTTATTTAAATGTAAATTATTAAATAAACAAGCTCTTCAATATTTTTTTCATTAATAACTATTAAATTATTTATTAAAATGCTATAATTTTAGATGAGGTGAAAACAATGCGCAATATGATAAAAATAGCTTTATTATTAATAATCTTTTTTCTTATAACTTTATTAATGCCTTTCTTTTCACCAGCTCTAAGTACCTTAATTGGAATCGCTATTAATATGTTCATTGCTGCAGGCTTAGCTTACGTCAGCTATCCGATTGTTAAATTTTTAAAAGGAAAAGGTGTCCATAATGCCCTTGCTTCAGCAATAACTTTACTATTATTTCTTTTTATTTTTGTTGTGGCAGCAACCTTAATTGTGCAACTAATCTATCCACAAATAATAAGAGCCATTGAATTAATTGCCAACTCATCAAGCAATATCTCATGGATAAGAGATAATCCACAAATTCAAGAAGCTTATAATTATATCTCTCCCTACTTTGATCGTTTCTCGCAAACAGCTTTAGATTATATTGCTAATACGACACAAAGTTTTATTGCTAAATCATCAAAGTTTATTACAGATGCAGTTTTAATTATTTCTCTTTATTTATATATTGTTTTTGATAATGAAAGAATCATAAGAAGTATCAAGAAAAAATTAGTTTATGGCAGTAAAAATTATGAGTTTGTTAAACGCTTAGATCAAGAATTTATGAAATACCTTAGAGGATTAATCATTATCATCTGCATTACAATTGTTGAATATGGTATTGTTTATTACTTTATAGGGCATCCTGATTGGATGGCTTTAGCAGCTCTTTGTGCCTTCTCTAATTTAATACCTTACTTTGGTGGTATCATCGTTAATCTTATCGCCTTAGCAACTGCTATTTTCTACAACTTTAAACTCTTTATTAAAGTCTTAGTTTGTGTTATTGTTCTTCCTACTATTGAAGGAAATGTCATCAATCCAATGGTGCATAAAAAAACAATTAAAATTAGTCCAATTGTCTTATTACCATCAATTTTCATTGGTAGTGCCATTTTCGGCTTTCTAGGAATCGTTTTATCAATTCCTGCAATCATATTCTTTAAAGTATTTAAAGAATACTATAGTGATGATGTGAAACAATTCTTTAGAAGATTGTGGAATTCATAAAACAAATAGTTTAATTTTAATCAGATTATTAAAATTACTTCATAGAACACAAAAAACGCCTAACTGGCGTTTTCTTATTTTCTTAATATCTTATCCATTGATCTTCCTTGAGCTAACTCATCAATTAACTTATCAAGATACCTTATTTTTTGCATCAAAGAATCACTAATTTCTTCAACTTTTATACCACAAATTCGCCCCTTAATTAAAGATGCATTTTCATTAAACTGTGGTGCTTGCTCAAAAAAATCCTGTATAGTTGTTTCTAAAATAAGATGACTTGCTAACTCACTTTCACTATAACCAGTCAACCAATAAATAATCTGATTAACTTCTGCCTCTGTTCTTTCTTTTCTCTTAGCTTTAGCTAAATAAAGCTGGTAAGTCTTTAAAAAAGACATTTGAAAAATTTTAGGCTCACTCATTATCTTAATGTCTCCATTTCTTCTTTTATTTTTTCTTTAGCATTCATCACCAATAACTTAATACGGTTCTCTTGGTTAATTGCTGAGGCTGAAGTATCATAATCAATTGAAGCTAAATTCGCGTGTGGATAAGCTTGTTTTATTGCTTTAAACATCCCACGAGCTACAATATGATTTGGAAGACAACCAAATGGTTGTGTCGTTACAATATTTATGGTCCCACTTTCAATTAATTCAACAATTTCTGCAGTTAATAACCAACCCTCACCTACATGGGTACCATGGCCAATAAAAGGTAATGATAATTTCTTTAATTTTTGAAAACTAATCGTTTCACGAAATCTTGTTTTTCTAACAATTCGATTAACCTTCTTACGAGGTTTCTCCATATATTTTGCTAGTGCCTTAAAAATTAACCCTCTTATTTTAGAACCACCATATTGCTTAATATCATAAGTTGTACTTTCAAAAGTATATAAAAGAAAATCCATTATTCCTAATGTTACAACTTCACAACCCTCATTTATTAAGAAACTCTCTAAATTATTATTACCTAGAGGTGAATATTTAACATAGATTTCTCCTACAATACCAATCTTAGGTTTAATCTCTGTTGTGATTGCAATCTTATCAACATCATTTACAAAATCTTGTAGATAACGATACATTCTTCGATTAGTAATTAAAGTCCGACTTGCATATTCATTTTCTAAAAAACGTAACCATTTTTCACATAATTCATCAGTCTCATTTTCATTAACTTCATAAGGCTTAGTTTGATTATATAATTGCATTATTAAATCACCAATAGTAATTGACTGTACTAATTTTTTTAATAGTGGTATCGATAACTTAAATCCAGGATTTGACTCAATATTATTAGCATTTAAAGAAATAACAGGAATGAAACCATAACCTGCTTTTTTTAGTGCTGAGCGTAATAAATGAATATAGTTACTTGCACGACAGCCACCACCAGTTTGCGTAATGATTAATGCAATTTTATTAACATCATAATCTCCTGATTTAATCGCTTCAATAAATTGACCAATTACATAAATAGCAGGAACACAAGTATCATTATGAACGTATTTATTACCCTCATAAGCAATTGTCGTCCCCTGATTTTTTAATACTTTAGCCTTATAACCAAATGAATTTAAGGTTGATGCTAACAAGTCAAAATGAAAAGGAGCCATTTGTGGTATCAAAATAGTATAGTCCTTTTTCATTTCTTCTGTAAATATTACTCTATCTTCCATCTTATCTACTCCATTACATTCAATAAACTTCTGATTCTAATATTAGCTGAACCAATATTTGAAATATCATCAATTTTAATCTGTGTATATAACTTATCATTTTTTTCTAAAATTCTCTTTACTTCATCACTAGTAATTGCATCAATACCACAACCAAAAGAAACTAGTTGAACTAAATTAATATTCTTATAATCAGCAATCTTAAAAGCAGCATTATACATACGATTATGATAGGTCCATTGATTTAATACAGCCGTTTTATTACTATCATCTAAGCGAAAACTATCTTCACTTAAAACAACACAACCTAAATCATTTATTAAACGATCAATGCCATGATTAATCTCTGGATCAATATGATAAGGTCGTCCTGCTAAAACAATAACTTTGTCGTTATTTTTTAAGGCATCTGCTAAGACATGTTCTCCTTGAACAAAAACATCTTCACGATATTGTCTCAACATCTTTTTCCCAGCACGATAAGCCTCTTTGATTGCTAGTTTACTAACTTTTTTAATCTTCATCATCTCTAGATACATTACTTTAATAAATTCTTTTTCATTTTCAAAAGATAGATAAGGCATCACAAATTGTGTACGATCAAACTCAAAATTAGAATCAATTAATTCAGGATAAACACCAACGACGGGACAATTATAATGATTTTGAAGATTAGTTGATTCAATCTCATTATAAGGCATATTAGGATAGAAAATTGTTCTAACTTTCTTCTCAAATAAATTAACAATATGCCCATGAACAATCTTGGCAGGATAACAAACAGTATCTGAAGGAATAGTATGTTGTCCTTTTTTGATTAACTGTTTCGTTGTTAAATCACTTGTAATAACTTTTATTTTTAAAGTATTAAAGAAACCAATCCAAAAAGGAATGTTCTCATACATATTTAAGGCTAATGGCAAGCCAACTTTAATATCATAATCATGTTGTCTTTTAACATATTGTTCTAACAAATCTAATTTATATTGGTACATATTAGCTTTTTGCATTATTTGTTTATCTTTCTTTAAAGGTTTAGAACATTTATTATTCGCAATAAATTGTTCACCACTACTAAATTTATTAATTGTTAAAGCACAATGATTACTGCATAATTTACATGTGACATTACTTGCTTGATAAACAAATGATTTAACCTTCTCATATGATAATAAGGTTGTCGTATCTTGAGCATTTTCTTTAGCTATCAAAGCTGCGCCAAAAGCACCCATTAAACCTGCTATCTTTGGTCTAATGACACTAAAACCAATTTCATCCTCAAAGGCTTTTAAAATAGCATCATTATAGAACGTTCCACCTTGGACTAATACTTTTGTTCCAAAGTTTTCTTTAAAATTAGTTGCTCTAATCACTTTATAAAGAGCATTTTTAACTACTGATATCGCTAAGCTTGCACTAATATCAGCAATATCAACTTGCATAGCTAAAGCTTGTTTAATTCCACTATTCATAAAGACAGTACATCTTGTTCCTAAATCAAGTGGTTTTTTAGCTGAGATTGCTAATTTCGCAAAATCCTCAACTCCATAACCCAAAGAAGTTGCATAAGTAGAAATAAAGGAACCACAGCCACTTGAACAAGCTTCATTTAAAACGATTGAAGAAATAACTTGATTTTGAATAGTAAAATATTTCATAT
The DNA here is from genome assembly GCA_030265585.1 of Erysipelotrichaceae bacterium OttesenSCG-928-M19. GTDB lineage: Bacteria > Bacillota_I > Bacilli_A > JAJDGJ01 > JAJDGJ01 > JAJDGJ01. Next base: position 15,011 of record JAJDGJ010000017.1, read on the forward strand.
CTTGACCACCAATATCTAAAACAAATTCAACATCGGGTAAGAAGTATTTAGCAGCTTCAAAATGACAAATTGTTTCGACTTGTCCACCATCTAAACAAAATGCATTTTTAATTAACTGTTCACCATATCCAGTTGAATAGGCAGCTTTAATAGTAATCCCTTCATTCATTACTTCATACATTTTTATAAGTTCTGCTTTAACAATATCAAGAGGATTCCCATCATTTGGTCCATAGTATTGATATAATAATTTATTATCTTCACTAATCAAAACCATCTTTGTCGTTGTACTACCTGCATCGATACCTAAGTAGGCATTACCTTGATATTCTTTAATATCTAAATATTCAATATCATGATTATGATTTTCAACAAAAGTTTGATGTTCTTGCTCAGATGCAAATAAAGGAGGTAAAAACTTATTGCTTTCAATATCTTCTTGTGTTTCTAATTCTCTTATAACATTATTTAAATCTAGGACATTGTCACTTGGATAAACAGAGCACCCATAAGCAACAAAAACTTCAGCATCATCAGGAATAAAACTATTCTCTAATTTTAAAGTTTCATTAAAACGATGTCTTAGTTGATCACTGAATGTTAAAGGCCCACCTAAAAAACAAACCTTTCCTTTAATTTCACGACCTTGTGCTAGACCAATAATTGTTTGATTAACAATGGCTTGATAAACACTAATAGCAATATCTTCTTTTTGAGCACCTTGATTTAAAAGTGGTTGAATATCATTCTTTGCAAACACACCACAACGCGATGAAATATCATAAATCTTATTAGCTTGTTTAGCCAACTCATTTAACTCTTGTACATCAACTTTTAATAACTGCGCCATTTGATCAATAAAAGCACCAGTTCCACCAGCACAAGTTCCATTCATTCTCTGCTCAATATTACCATTATCGATGAAAATAACCTTAGCATCTTCACCACCTAATTCAATAATAACATCAACATTATCATACTGATTACTGACAGCATAATAAGCACAACTTACTTCTTGTACAAAATTAAAACCAAAACGATTAGCTAAACCTAATCCAGCACTACCAGTAATATTGAAATTAACTTTTTCAATTTTAGTAGACTTGATAAATTCACTAATCATTTTTACTAATGTTTCATTTATTTTTGAATGATGTCGTTCATATTTTTTATATATTACATCTTTATCAGCAACAGCAACCAATTTAATTGTTGTACTCCCAACATCAACGCCTAATCTAATAGCTGTCATTTAATCACCCTTTATTTTAATTCAGCTTTTGCTATCTTATTAAAATTCACATGGCAATAACCATGCGGATTTTTTATTAAATAATCCTGATGATACTCTTCAGCATCATTAAATCTTAAGACTGGTTTAATTTCAAAGACAATCTCTTTAGCATAATTTACTTGTTGTTCTTTAACAAAGTTTTCGATTATAGTCTTATCCTTATCATTATCATAATAAGCTCCGACACGATAAGACATCCCAATATCATTACCTTGTTTATCTAAACTTGTTGGATCAATAATTCTAAAAAGATGCTCTAATATCTTTTCTGGAGAAATAATCTCTTCATCATAGCTAAGCTTAATAGCTTCAATAGCTTGATATTTTTGTGAACAAACTTCTTCATATGTTAAATTATCTTTAGTCCCATTTACATAGCCAGCAATGCTTTTTTCAATCCCCTTAAGACGATTGTAATACTCAGCAACACCCCAAAAGCAACCTCCGGCAACAATTATCTCCTCCATGATGAATTCACTTCCTTTGTAATTCGTTTGTGTCAATACCATATTATAATACGCTTTATAATATTTTTCAAATGAAATGTATTTATTATTTAAATTCACTACCATTATAACTTTAATACGCATTTTATGTGGGTTTTTCATATGAATTCTTTAGAGTATTTTGACTATTTGACTTTACAAAGCACTTAAAATTGTGTAATATATATGTGTTGCAATATTTGGCGATTGTGGTGAAGTGGTTAACACAACGGTTTGTGGCACCGTCATTCGCGGGTTCGATTCCCGTCAATCGCCCCATAAACGATAATCGAACTAATTTATCAGAAATTACGATTTAATGTACTTTTTGGAAATATAAACTGTTCGGTAAATATAAAGGGTAATTCTATGATTGTAGAGTTACCCTTTTTGTTTTCAAAAAAGTCTCAAATATATATACTTAACGAAAGTAAGAGGACGAAATTATGAAAACTAAAATTATTGACATTGCTAACGCTAAAGGCGGGATAGGTAAGACTGCAGGTGCAGTCATGCTTTCGCGTCTTTTTTCAATCGATTTTTTTAAAACACTAATAATTAGTGCCGATCGACAATGCAATTTGGATTCAAGTTTGGGATATAACAAAAACGAGGATCACCTTCAATACAATTCTACTTATGGTCTAATGATAGATGATAATTTAACCATTGATGAATGTATCAGACCAACAATATTTGAAAATATTGATATTATTCTATCATCTTATAATCTTCATGAGATTGAACGAATTATTTATAAAAGAGAAATAAATGACACAAATTTTATCCCTGAACTTATATTGAAAAAGAAAATCGATAAAATGAAATCTAAATATGATTTCATTATCATTGATACTGGTCCAAAATATGATTTATTAATGAAAAACTCTCTAGCAGCTGCAAACAATATTCTAATACCAATTAACCCTGATTTATATAGCCAAGATGTTCTTGTGTTATTACTAAGAGATATTAAGTTTATAAAAGATAATTTCAACGATAGTTTGAAAATCAACAAAATCTTTATAAACAAATATAAAAATATATCTTCTCATAAAAAAATATATGAAGATCTAAGAGATATCTTTGGCGATCAATTTGCTAAGACAGTAATATATGATCGTACAATTATCAAAAATAATATTGAGCTAGATAAGAACAGTTTTATTTCAAAGTCAAAAGAATCAATAGAAGTGATAGCACAATTTAGAAAATTAGCGAAAGAGAGTGGTCTATATGAGTAATCTAAAAAATAAACTTAAAGATGTTGCGACGGATCTTGAAGAAGTAAACCAATTTGGTAATAAAAGAATAATTGAAATTGACATCAATAAATTAGAAGGTCATGAACTAAGTCATTATTCCATTACTGATGTTGAGCGTCTAGCAGAATGGATAGAGATTGTTGGCTTTATTCTTAATCCACTTATTGTTGTAAAAAATGGTTCAAACTACACAATTGAATCAGGACACAAGAGAAAAGCAGCTGCTACTCTTTTAAAATATAAAACAGTACCATGTATAATAGCAGATGATAAAGATGAGGTATTGAGGATCATAGCAGCAAATCAACATAGGGTTATTTCTAAAGAGGAAAAAAAGGTAGAAATAGAAAGAATGCGAGAAATACTAAAAGAAAAAGGAATAACTAACATAAATGAAAAAATAGCAGAACTTTTTGATGTTGATGTTAGAACTATATATCGTAATGCATCAGATTCTACAAAGGAAGAATTAGATCCAATTGATGAAGATAAAAAGCAAAAAAGAAAAAACAATAAAATAATTGCTGATCTTGAAAAAAATATAATTCATTTCTCACACTTGGAAATAGCTTTTGTTAAAGAAATAATAGAAAACAATAGTTGAATAAAAATATTCAACAAATCTTATTGTGATAATTTGATGTAATCGAAAGCTGAAAGGAAAAGTTAAGAATGAAAGAAATAAGAAATTACTACATTAGAAAACATGGTAAAAATATTCTTGTTCATTTTATAACAATATTAGTAAGTTGCTTAATATTATATTTCATCAATAATGAAGTACAATATATATATTTTAAAATAACACCAAGTATATTATTGTTAACTATGTTGTTCCTGATGCTAAGTCTAAGTATTTATTCAGTATATATATGTATTGTAAATTGGATAAAAATGATAATTGAAATAATGTACTTACTTTTAATATTAAGAAAAATTGAATGTGATAATTGAGAATAAACAAAACTAAAGAAAAGAGGATATATTATGATTATTAATCAAGATAACTTTAGTTCATATTTTAAGTTTTACTTTAAAGAATACTACAAAGTAATAAGTAACAAGGTTGAAACAAATATTCACATTGCTATTCACGAAATAATAAATGAAAAAACACAAAAGGAAATTTATTTGTCCTTTTGTGAATATGCAAAAAAAAGTGATGTTGATATTGAAAAAATAACGAAATCTAACTTAATTTCTTTTATTAAAAATTATGTTATTTCTACAGCAAAAAGTGATGATTTTCAAGAACGAAAATTTATTCTTGACTCAAGACAATTAAAACAAGGCTTTATAGTTTATTTAACTAAGGAAGTATATATATGTAAAGAAGATGAAATACTAATTAAACTGATTGAAGTTTTGTATACATTATATGGAAGTAGAGTTACTGCAGACCATATAAAAAGAATATTTGACTACAATATAAAAATTGTTGGTATTGATATTTCTATAGAAGAACTAAAATATAAATTAGAAAAATATTATAGAAATAAAGAAAAAATGGATAATCGTTTGAAATTTAGTCAAAAAAGAGATTATTTTAACATGATTGAGTTTAAAAAAAATTATAACTAAGAAATGGGTTGAACTATATGATCTTTAATGAAGTGCTAATTAATAGAATAGAACAAGAGTCAATAGCTGTCAAAGCATCAAAAAGTAAAGAATTAATAAATGATCTTGATAAAAGAACAAATTTGTTTGAGCAGCAACAAAAATACAATGAGCTCTTAGAAAATAGTTATTATAATCGTCATCATTCACAATTTTTGAGTGGTGAATATAAAGATGCTGGTAAAACATTCTCATATTACATCGATATTAATAATTTAGATATTAAAAAATTTAGATATGGCTATAATTTCAATCACACTCTTTGTCCTTTTTGGTTAAATTATCAAAATAGATGCAATATTGGAAAATTAAAAAGTATATTAAATTACTATTTAGATTCTGAAGATAAAGATGATTACTTTTACTTTGTAACTCTGACAATGCCATCTCTTAAAATTCTAGATCTTGAAATAGATACTCAAGTTCAAGATCATACAGAACTAATTAGATTTGCAAATAATGTAATTAATAATCTAAACAAAAAACTTTCTGCAATTTACAATGTCAAAGGCTTTATTAAAAAATTTGAATGTACTTATGCTGAAAAAAAAGATGGCAATTATGCACATCCCCACTACCATCTTTTAATAGGTTTAGATAAAAATGCTGGAAAAAGAATTATGAAAGATACTCATTATGAACAAGCTCTTAGGACTACAATAATAAATTATTGGTATACATCATTTTTGATTAAGAAATTTCCTGGAACTAAATATAATAATGCTCTAGCTGCGTTTGACATGAGAGAAGTAGATAAAAGTAAAATTGCTTTAGAAGTTGCTGGATATGTTTCAAAGGGAACAAAAGCTGACTATCTACTAAATCAAGAAATATTTGATCATGCTTATCAATTCTTTTTTAATAAAAGACTTATAACCTTTGTTGGAAAATTTAAAGAAATAAACAAATTGCTTAATCTGGATGAATTGGATGAATTAAATGAAAATGAAGCACTGGATAAAGTTGAAATGGATAATTATGAGTTTACACATGTTTTACATTTTAATCACTATGGTAAAGATGGTTATAGAGTCTTTAGGATAAGCGAATTAGAACCAGATGATACTATAGATATAAATGTTTCAAGCAGCCTTAAACAGCCTAAAAACATCCCTAAAAACGATAGTTTTAGGGCAGGTCTTGATAATAGTAACCTAACTTGTAAATTGAAATATAAAAATTGCTAAAAATTGTTGTTATAAAGCCATAATTTGTAAGGAAAAGTATGAATACATGACATCATGTCATGTACAGTGATCTTTGAAAATTGAATACCTAATCGTTATGCCACATTAAAGGCAGCGGATTGTGGATGCAACCAAAAAAATAAACATAAGAAGGTGACGTTATGAATAAAACAACTTTTAACGGTAAAGAAGAGTTTGATATTACTAAAATAAAGAAGAATGATATTTTAAATACCTTTTCAAAAGAAAAGTATTTAGCATTAAATAATGACTTTATCATTAGTACTAAATCATTAAGAGTTAAGAGAATTTGTAGTGTAGTCTTAGATATAAATCTAATATCTCGTGAAGGTAAAAATATTGCAAATAAGGATCATTGGAAAAAGACTTTGATGAGGTGTAGATCATGAAAAAAGACAAATATTATAAACCAAAAACAAAAAGAATTAGTTTTTTAAAATATGTTAATAGTGATATGGATTTTATTTTTTCTAATTTAATTTATAAAGATGTTTTAATTACGAAAAAAGAAAAAATTCTAGAATATCGTGGTGGTTTTTCATTCTTTGATATTGAAAAAAATGAAATGAATACTTTAAAAAATTTAAGCACTATCAAAGGAGTGATAAGAGATGATAAAAAAATTGCCACAAGAATATATTCAAAAAGTATTAAAGTTGAATAAAAAGTTTTTAATAACTATCTTAGTTGCCATTATTAGTTCTTGCGGAAATAGTATTTCAAATGAAGTTTTTAAAAAAAACAATGAAGTAATTAAAAAAATAAATGATATTAAACAGTATAACAATTATGATTTCTTTGATGATGACTATAGTAAAAATATTGGTAAGATAGAAGAAAAAATTTCAAACTTGGAAGGTGATCCTGAAGATATACTTAATTACCTTGATGAATATCTAA
>JAJDGJ010000018.1 GCA_030265585.1 Erysipelotrichaceae bacterium OttesenSCG-928-M19
ATGCTGGTTTTAATGTAGTAAACATTGGCGTATTATCGAGTCAAGAAGATTTTATTAACGCAGCGATTGAGACTGATGCTGATGCGATTTTAGTATCATCACTATATGGACATGGTGAAATTGATGCTAGAGGCTTAAGAGAAAAATGTATCGAGGCTGGAATTGGTGATATCTTACTTTATATTGGTGGCAATATTGTTGTAGGAAAACAAGATTGGGAACTTGTAGAACCAAAGTTTATCGAAATGGGATTCAATAAAGCATTCCCTCCAGGTACAAGAATAGAAACAACGCTTGAGGGCTTAAAAGCAGATTTAGGTATTTAAAATGAAATGTTATTTATTAGTTGATTTTGGAAGTACCAACACTAAGATAACTGTAGTTGATATTGAGAATGCTGAAATTGTTTTAACTTCAAAAGCAATTACTACAATAGAAGATGATATTATGATTGGTTTCAACAAAGCTTATGAGAAAATTGAAAAGCAAGTTATTGCTAAAGAAATTGAATTTGTTGATAAGCTTGGTTGTTCAAGTGCTGCCGGTGGTTTGAAGATGATAGCTATTGGCTTAGTGCCTGAACTAACTAGTGAGGCAGCAAAAAGAGCTTCACTAGGTGCAGGGGCTAAAATTCTAGCAACTTATTCTTATGAGTTAGATGATGATGATGTGCTTGAAATGTTAGCATTGAAACCTGAAATTATTTTATTATCTGGTGGTACAGATGGTGGTAATAAGGAAACCATTATTAAAAATGCCAAAACATTAGCACGTTTTGATATTAAGGTTCCAATTATTGTCGCTTGTAATAAAAATGCCCAACCAGAAGTGGCTCGAATTTTTGATGAAGTTAATTTTGATTATCATCGCTCACAAAATGTCATGCCAAGTATTAATGTTTTAAATGTTGATAATGTTCGTGATATTATCAGAGAAGTTTTTATGAAAAACATTGTTTATGCTAAAGGCTTAGACAAAGCAATTGAATATGTTGGTGATGTTTTAATGCCGACTCCAGCAGCCGTTTTAAATGCAGCTCAATTGTTAAGTAAAGGAACAGAAACAGAGGATGGTTTGGGTGATTTAGTAGTCATCGATATTGGCGGAGCAACAACTGATGTTCATTCTTTATGTTCCGGATATCCATCTAAGGGTGGTGTGACGATGAAAGGATTAGCTGAACCTTTTGCGAAACGAAGTGTTGAAGGTGATTTAGGAATGAGATACTCAGTTCAATCATGTTATCAAGCTGCCGGTTATCGTAATTTTTCAAAAAATTATCCTGGTGAGATTACTATTGAACAAGTTGAACAAGCTATTCAATTGCGTCATGATGATATCGAATTTGAACCACAAACTAAAGAAGCAAAATTGTTTGATGAAACAATTGCTCGCGTTTGTTGCGCTTTAGCAATGCAACGTCATGCTGGTTATATTGAAACATCATTTTCACCATTTGGAACGATGTTTGCTCAATATGGCAAAGATTTAACAGCTGTGCGTTATTTAATTGGAACTGGAGGTGTCTTAGTACACAATGAGCATCCAGTAGCCATTTTACAAGCAGCAAAATTTGATGATGAAATGCCAGATTCTCTAAGGCCGATGAAACCAGAGTATTTATTAGATAAAACGTATATTTTATCAGCTATGGGATTATTATCTACTAGAGATGAAAATCTAGCACTTAAAATAATGAAGAAATATCTTAAAAAAGAAGTACAGGAGGAAATGTAAATAATGAAAGTACAAAATAAAAAATGGACTGATGAGCAGTTTTTTGCTGTTAGAGAAGAGGTTCTAGCTACTTGGCCAACTGGTGAAGCAATTAGAGACTTGGATGCTAATATTGCATATGCTAAAAGTATACCTGCTCATAAGAACTTTGCTGAAGTTTTAGAAAAAGCAGATAAGAATAAAAAAACATTAGCACAACCTCGTGCTGGTGTTGCAACAATTGATCAACATGTTGAATTATTAACATATTTACAAGATGTTGGTGGCGCTGATTTATTACCATCAACTATCGATTCATATACAAGACAAAATCGTTATGAAAATTGTCAATCTGGAATTGAAGAATCTCTACAAGAAGGACGTTCTTTATTGAATGGTTTTCCAGCAGTTAATCATGGCGTTGAGGGTTGTCGCAAGGTTTTAGAAAATGTTAATCGTCCTTTACAAGCTCGTCATGGAACACCTGATGCACGTCTCTTAAGTGAGATCATTCATGCTGCAGGTTGGACATCAAATGAAGGAGGAGCAATTTCATATAACATTCCATACTCAAAAAATGTTCCTTTAGAGAAAACAATTGTTGATTGGCAGTATTGTGATCGCTTAGCTGCAATTTATGAAGAGAATGGTGTTAAGATTAATCGTGAACCATTTGGACCATTAACAGGAACACTAGTGCCACCTAGTATGAGTGGAGCTGTTGCTATTATTGAGGCACTGCTTGCTGCTGAACAAGGTGTTAAAAGTATTACTGTTGGTTATGGACAATGTGGTAATAGAATCCAAGATGTTGCTTCAATTAGAGTTCTAAAAGCATTAACAAAACAATACTTGGAAGAAAAGGGCTATGAAAATTGTGTTGTAACTACTGTTTTACATCAATGGATGGGTGGTTTTCCAGCTGATGAAGCAGAAGCTTATGCTGTAATATCAAATGCTAGTGCCACAGCAGCATTTGCTCATGCTACTAAAGTTATTGTTAAAACAACTCATGAAGCAATTGGTATTCCAACTAAAGAGGCTAATGCCAATGGTATCAAGAATACAAAAATGACAATTCAATTGTTAGAAAATCAAACAGTTAGTAAGCAAAAAGTTTTAACAAAAGAAATGGATTTAATCGAAGCTGAAATCCGTTGTATTATGGATGCGGTATATCAAGCAGGAGATGGTGATTTAGCGGTTGGTGTTATTGAAGCAATCAAAGCGGGAATTATTGATATTCCATTTGCTCCATCAGTATTTAATGCAGGTAAAATGCTTCCGGCTCGTGATAACCATGGTTGTGTTCGTTATTTAGATTTTGGTAATATTCCATTTACTGATGATATTAAAAAAGCTAATGTCGAAAAACTTGAAGAAAGAGCAAAAGTTGAAGGTCGTGAAATTGGCTTTGAAATGACAGTAGATGATATTTATGCAGTAGGTCAAGGACATCTAATTGGACGTCCAGAAAATTGGAAAGAAGGTAATGAATAAAATGAAAATTATTGATGTAGTTTGTAGTGCTGGTCGTACAGGGTTTTATTTTGATGATCAAGCAGCAATCAAAAAAGGTGCAAAAAATGATGGTTTAGCTTATGTTGGTCAACCTGAAACAAAAGGTTTTTCAGCGATAAGACAACCTGGTGAATCAATTTCTGTACAATTAATTTTAGAAGATGGCCAAGTAGCTTTAGGAGATTGTGCAGCAGTTCAGTATTCTGGAGCTGGTGGACGTGATCCATTATTTCTTGCTAAAGATTTTATTCCAGTAATTGAAAAGGAAATAAAACCTTGGTTAGTTGGTCGTGATGTTACTGAGTTTTTAGATAATGCTAAAGAATTAGATAATTTAGAACATGATGGTAAGAAATTACATACAGCAATTAGATACGGTGTTTCACAAGCATTATTAGATGCTACTGCTAAAACTAATCATATTACAATGGCAGAAGTAATTAAAAATGAATTTGCTCTAACTAATAAGATAGAGAGAAGACCAATTTTTACACAATCTGGTGATGATCGTTATTTAAATGCTGATAAAATGATTATTAAAGGGGTAGAGGTTTTACCACATGCATTGATTAATCACGTAGAAACAAAATTAGGTAAAGATGGTTCTATTTTAAAGGAATATGTAGAATGGTTAAGAGATCGTATCCAAAATATTGGACAAGAGGGTTACCATCCAAATATTCATTTAGATGTTTATGGAACAATTGGTGAAGCTTTTGAATTAGATACAGAAAAACAAGCTCAATATATTCTTGAGTTAGAGAAAACAGCAGCACCGTTCAAATTGATAATTGAAGGGCCAATGGATGCTGGTAATCGTGAAGATCAAATTAAATGTTTAGCAGCTTTAAGAGCGCGTCTAGAAGAACTTGATTCAAAAGTTTTACTAGTTGCTGATGAATGGTGTAATACTTTTGATGATGTTAAAGCCTTTGTTGATGCTAAAGCAGGACATATTATGCAAATTAAAACTCCTGATTTAGGAAGTGTTCATAATGTTGCGCAAGCAATTATTTATTGTAATGAAAGAAACTTTGGTTCATACGTTGGTGGAACATGTAATGAAACTGATGTTTCCGCTCGTGCAACTACTAATGTTGCTATTGCAGCTCAAGCTAGTCAAGTCTTAGCAAAACCAGGAATGGGTGTTGATGAAGGCTATATGATTGTTAACAATGAAATGAATCGTGTTGTTGCTTTAGCAAATCGTAAATAATAATTGTAACTTTTTATGTTTTTTGTTATAATTTAAGTTGATAACATAATATGTAAGGAGAGCGATTATGAACGACATCCAAAAAAACTATTTGGTTGGTCTAATTTTAAAGAAAGTAAATCTTTTAGACTTAGAAGCAATCAAAGAAGTTAATGTAGATAATGATGATTACAAAAAAAATATAGAAATGTTTGTTGAAGAATATGCTAAAGAAAATGCAATTATTGCTGATATATATAACTTTATGCAAAGCGAAGAAGCTTATTATCAATTAGAAACATTGAAAGTAGAAAAAATTGGTTTATATGTAAGTGTTAATATGCAAGATAATTACTTTACAATTGGACAAACTGAATTTATTGAATTGTTACAATTTATTGAATGTTACATGAGAGAATATTTACCGTTAGGTTCTGTTGTAAAAGTAAATAAGGAAAAGCTAGATATTGTTAGTTCAAAAGACTTAATAGTTGTTATTGAACAAAGAATGATTCATCCTAAAGGAAAGAATTATTATCTTGACTATCGTGCCATTCCTTACCCAATGGGAATTTTCACTGAGCAAATGTATGTATATTTTTCAGTTGATGACATTGATGAAATTATTTTTGAGGGATATAGTGATCCAGAAAATGAAGGATATGAACTAGCTTTAAAAGAAAGTTTAATTGATAATGATATTTTAGCTATCACTTATCATAAAGACTAAATTTAATAAAGCTATTATAAGATGAAAATAGCTATCAAATGATAGCTATTTTTTAAATAAAAAAGGATGGTTTGATGAAAAAGGTTAAATATCAAGAAATTGTAATGCAAACAAAAATTGCTTGTTTAAAAATGGCATACGATTTACCAGAAGATGTCCAAGCAAAACTTGAAGCAATGCGCTTAGAAGAGGATGCAATCTTAGCACAGGAGATGTTAGATATTATAATTGAGAATGCTAAAATTGCTCGCTTAGAATCACGTCCAATGTGTCAAGATACAGGTATGGTTATCTGTTTTGTGAAAATGGGACAAGATGTTCAAATTGAAGGCGGTAGCATTGAAGCTGCAATTAATGAAGGTGTTGCTCTAGGTTATGATGAAGGTTTTTTAAGAAAATCAGTTGTTAATAATCCAATTGATCGTATTAATACTAAGAATAATACACCGGCTGTTGTTCATTTTGAGGTCGTTGAAGGTGATGATTTTATTTTAGAATTTGCTGCCAAAGGTTTTGGTAGTGAAAATATGTCACAGTTAAAGATGTTTCCTCCAGCTGCTGGACTTGCTGGTGTTAAGGAGTTTGTAAAAAAAGTTGTTATTGAAGCAGGCCCTAATGCTTGTCCACCAATTATTGTTGGTATTGGTCTTGGCGGTACTTTTGAAAAATGTGCCTTGATGGCTAAAAAAGCGGCTATTCGCTCTGTTGCTGATGTAAATCCAAATGAAACATTAGCACAATTAGAGGCAGAATTATTAACTGATATTAATGAATTAGGAATTGGTCCACAAGGTTTTGGTGGCAAAACGACTTGTTTAAAAGTCAATATTGAAATGTATGCAACTCATATTGCTGGCTTACCAGTAGCTGTTAATATTAATTGTCATGCTGCTCGTCATGTAAAGGTGGTGTTTTAAATGAGTAAAATACAAATTAATACACCATTAAGTAAAGACACTTTACAAAGCTTAAAAGCAGGTGATCAAGTTTTATTATCAGGAATAATTTATACGGCTCGCGATGCAGCACATGCTCGTTTAATTGCAGCTTTAGATAATAATGAAACTTTACCATTTGATATTAAAGATCAAGTAATTTATTATGTTGGTCCAACACCTACAAAGCCAGGACAGGCATTTGGAAGTGCAGGACCGACTACTTCATATCGTATGGATGCTTATACACCACGCTTAATTGAAGAAGGACTTGTTGGGATGATTGGTAAAGGTAAACGTTCTCAGGAAGTCAAGGATGCCATGAAAGGCAAAGCAATCTATTTTGCAGCTGTTGGTGGTGCAGCAGCTTTAATGGGGAAATGTGTCGTAAGTGCTGAAGTAATTGCTTATGATGATTTAGGTGCTGAAGCAATTAGAAAACTTGAAGTAAAAGACTTACCAATTATTGTTATTAATGATTTACTTGGCAATGATTTATATTTAAGTGGTCAAGCTGCTTATTTGGAAAGTAAAGGTGATAAATAGATGTTAGAAAAAAATAGTATGGCAGGTAGTTTAGAATCTAATGATATTTTAGTTGAGTTGTTTCATGATCATAAAGGGCGCTCAATTGACTTGGAAAGTCCTGTTAAAGAACAGTTTGGTGATGAAATCATCAGCGTTGTTAATGAGGTTTTAGATCAATATGGAATTGATGATGTTTTAGTAATCTTAAAAGATAAAGGTGCCTTAAACTATACGATAAAAGCACGTTTAAAAACAGCAATTGCAAGGGGGCAGAAATAGTGGATACTTATATTCGTTCGGCCTTATTTATTCCAGCTAATAATCCAGGCATGGTGCAGAGTAATGAGTTATTAGAAGCTGATGCTATTATATTTGATTTAGAGGATGCTATTAGCATTAATCAAAAAGACAGTGCACGTTTTCTTTTAGATGAAGCTTTTCAATTTTTTGAAAAAACTGATGTTGTTAGAATTGTGCGAATTAATCCTCTAGAAACGCCTTTCTTTTATGATGATATTGCTCTAGTAAAAAAATTCGACATCGATTTTATTATGCTTGCTAAAGCCAGTGTCGAAAGTGTTAAACAACTTGCTCAAGAATTAGTGGATACTAATATCAAAATTATTGCTTTAATTGAATCTGCATATGCAGTAATTGATATTGAGAATATTCTTAAAGCATCTTCATTAGTGAAAGGTATTTTATTTGGAGCAGAAGATTTTGCTTTAGATATGCAAATTGTCCGCACAAAAAAATCTGATGAAATCTTGGTTGCGCGACAACATTTGGCAATTACATGTAAGGCATTAAATGTTTTTGCATTAGATACACCTTTTACTGATGTGGAAGATTTTGAAATGTTAGTTGCTGATACAATGAAAGCTCGTAACTTTGGCTTTAGTGGTAAGGCTTGTATTAATCCACGACAAGTTAATTATGTTAATGAAGTATTTTCACCTAGTCTTGAAGAAATCACTTATGCTTTAGAGGTAATTGAATCTGCTACTAAAGCTCAATTAGAAGGGTTAGGAGTCTTTAGTTTACATGGTAAGATGGTTGATGCGCCAATTATTAATCGAGCTAAGTTAACAATAGAAAACGCCAAAAAGGCAGGGATAAAATATGAGTAAAACATTTGATGGTATTAAAGAGTACCAATACATTAATTATGAGTTTTCAAAAAATAAGGCATTACAATTAGACAATAAGTTAGTTACATTAGAACATCTTAAAGAAAACAATGTTTTCTTTGATGGTATGACAATTAGTTTTCATCATCATTTAAGAAATGGTGACTATGTTGCAAATATGCTATTTGAAATTATTGAAGAACTAGCTTTAAAAGATATTACAATTGTTGCCTCTAGTATTTTTCCAGTACACAAACCACTTGTTGAGCTAATCAAGAATGGTAATGTGACATCAATTTATGCAGCTTATATATCTGGCGAAGTCGCTGATTGTATTTCAGCAGGCTATCTTAAAAATCCAGTTTATTTACATTCACATGGCGCTCGTGCACGTCTTTTGCTAAATAAAGAGGTAACAATAGATTTAGCTTTTATTGCTGCACCTAGTGTTGATAAGTCATCAAATATTAATGGTAGCGAAGGGCCATCATCATGTGGTGTCTTAGGTTATGCCTACGCTGATGCTTTAGTTGCCAAAACTGTTGTTGCAATTACTGATAATATCATCAATGAAGTCAATGATATTGAAATAAGTGGTACTAATGTTGATTATGTTATTGAAGTTGATTCGATAGGAGATGCTAATGGTATTGTTAGTGGAACAACACAAGTTACTAAGGATCCATTAGGTTTGTTGATTGCTCGTAATGCCACTAAAGTAATCGAACATAGTGGTTTATTAAAAGATGGTTTTAGCTTTCAAACTGGTGCTGGTGGTATTTCTTTAGCTGTTGCCATGGAACTTGAGAAGATAATGATAAAAAATAAGATCAAAGGTTCTTTTGCAAGTGGTGGTATAACAGCTTATCTAGTAAATATGTTAGAAAAAAATCTCTTTGAGAAATTATATGATGTCCAGTGTTTTGATTTAGATGCTGTAGCGTCAATAAAGAGAAATAAGAATCATCATAAGATGTCAGCCTCATTTTATGCTAACCCATATGATAGAAATAATATCGTAAAGGATCTAGATGTTGTTATTTTGGGTGCTACAGAAATTGATTTAGATTACAATGTCAATGTTACAACAACTTCAAATGGTGTTTTAATGGGTGGCTCTGGTGGTCATAGTGATACAGCAGCAGGTGCTAAATTAACAATTATTGTTTCTAAGTTAATAGCAGGACGAATTAGTGTTATTCGAGATCAAGTTACAACAATCACGACTCCTGGAGAAAGTGTAGATGTTCTTGTAACTGATTATGGTATTGCAATTAATCCTAAGCATCAAGAATTAATAAATAATTTAAAAGATAATACAAACTTAAAAATATATACTATTGAAGAGCTTTATAAAAAAGCTTTAGCTTTAACAGGTATTCCTAAACAAATTAAATTATCTGATGAAATAGTGGGGATTGTTGAATACCGTGATGGAACTATTTTAGATTATATTTATAAAGTTAAATAATTGAAGGAGATCTTATTATGTTAGAGATAAGAAATGTAAAAAAGACTGATTTAGAGAGAATCCATGAAATTGAACATATCTGTTTTCCAAAATTAGAAGCAGCAAGTTATGAAAAATTGGAACAACGAATTAAATATGTTCCTGATACTTTTTTAGTATTAGAAGCAGCTGGGCAAATTATTGGCTTTATTAATGCTGTTGTTGTTGATCAAAAATTAATAACTGATGATCTTTTTGATAATGCTAAAGAAAATCCTTCAGTAGGTGGTTATGTTGCTATCTTAGGCTTATGTGTTCATCCCGACTATCAACACCAAGGTTATGCAGCAATGCTCTTAAATGAATTAATAAAACAGGCTAAAGCAAATAAGCGAACAGGATTGACTTTGACATGTAAAGATTATTTAATTCAATACTATTGTACTTTTGGTTTTGAAAATATGGGTATTTCTGAGTCTGTTTTAGGTGGCGTTAGCTGGTATGATTTAGTTTACGAACTTTAATTAATATTAAAAATATTAGTAAGTAATTATCGTTAATGAGTGTAAATAAAAATTAATCAAAAGATAATTAGGAGGAAACTATTATGAAGAAAACATTAGTTCTTATCAGTTTTTTGAGTCTATTATTTATTTCTAATAATGTGAATGCAGCATATAAGAATATAGGTTCTAATAGTACTAATAATGCTGTAGTACATACTTATGATGGTAAGACAGGCACTTTAAAAGCATATGGTTTTAATGGTAATGGTAATTTAGGTCTAGGTAATAAGAATGATGTAAAAAAAGATGATATTGTTACTTTAAATAGTAAAGTGAATAATAAAAAAATTGTAGATTATTATTTCAATTATTCCAATACCTACTTACTAACTGATACTGGTGAAGTTTATGCATCAGGTAAGTTTTTAGCTAATGAGTTAGGGAATACGACTGTTTTTAAAAGAATTTATTTTTATAACACTAAAAAATATAAAATAACTAGTTTTGATGGACGTATTTTATCTAATAAAGACACAAAAAAATTAGCTGAAATGAATAGTTATAATCTTACCTTTTATACAAATAATAAGAGAGTAATACATGAATATGATAATTGGGTGTTTCCTGCTGTTACAAGAAGCTATCTAACAAATTGGGAAGATTATAATGAATGTAATTCTTATTATGATGGCTATATTCATTATAAGTATAACGAAAAGAAGAAAGAAACCAAAGTTGTAGTTAGTAAAAGCAATAAATTACTTTACAAACATGTTTATTATATAGATAAGAAACTTTATACGAAAGTTTATAATAATAGTGGTTTAAAAAGTTATTGTAAAAGAACTCCTAATAAAGAATTGCTTATTAAATATAAAAATGGGAAACGTTATAAAAAATACATAAATAATTATAAATTAATGAAAGATGATTTATCAGAAACTGAATATTATGCACGACCACTTGTAAAATCAACTGTTTATAAATATAATAACAAAGGTAAAATTTATGAAAGAATGATTTATAAATTTAAACTTAGTTATACTAAAAAAGGCTATTTAAGAGAGAATGGTGGTTATCGTTACTCTAAAAAAGAGTATAAAAGAAATAGTAAAAAACAACTAAAGAGTAATAAATATGGGAAAGCATATGCTTATACAACATATTTTAAAAAAGGGAAAGCAATCAAAACTTATAAGTACGATTATAATAAGAAGGGTAAAATGGTTAATAAAAGAGTTGTTAAAACAAGGAAATAAGAAAAAAAGCTATCGAGTGATGGCTTTTTAATTTAATGTAAAATATAGTTGCCAAAATGCTCAAATAATTGGTAGTACAAAAACTTAGACTATAATATAATTAAGGTGAGGTGATTAAGATGGGAATTGGTAATAATTTATTAAATGCTCGAAAAAAGAAAGGACTTTCACAAGAAGAGGTAGCTGCAAAATTAGGAGTTAGTCGTCAAACAATTTCTAAATGGGAATTGGATGAAACAATTCCTGATATTTATCAAAGTAAGAAACTAGCAATGATTTATAATCTATCATTGGATGAATTAATTATTTTTGATATTGAATTAAAAACGATTGAGGAAGTAATTATGAATAGTAATGAAAAAAAGGATAGTAAAATTGATTGGAATAAAGCATGGGGTAAAAAATATCCAATCTTGTTATCTGATCAAGAGAATGTCGAAATAGACTACTATGCCAGTGAAATAAAAAAACTATTAATAAAAATTCAAAGAGACTATAACTATAGTTCATTAGATAGCATGTTAGTTTTAAAGGATATTTTAGCAAAAGTTTGGCACGAAAGTAAATAAAAAATCTCTAAGTTTTCTTAGAGATTCTTTTTTTAATATAATTCTTTATATTTTTTTAGTCCTTCTTTTATGATGATAGCTGCACGTTTTAATTTATTACAATCAAGAATATATGCTAGACGAACTTGTTTTTTCCCATATTCTTTATGAGTGTAAAAACCTTGGGCAGGGGCTAACATTACTGTTTCATTATCAATATTAAATTCAGTTAATAGCCATGTTACAAAATGCTCTGCATCTTCAATATCTAAATCAAGAATTAGATAAAAAGCACCGGCTGGTTTAATAAAACTGATATTTGGATCACCATTTAACTCATCGTAAATTAGATTTCTACGATTATCGTATTCTTCTTTTACATCATCAAGGAAAGCTTGATCTGCATTATATAATGCTGCTGCACCTACTTGATCAATAGTAGGCGTACATAATCTATTTTGACAAATTTTTAAAATTTGTTTCATTAACTCTTTATTTTTAGATGCAATACTACCAACACGTGCTCCACAAGCTGAATAGCGTTTAGAAATTGAATCAATAATAACTACACGATCTTTAATTCTATCAATACTTGCTGAACTAACATATTCTAAGTTATCATAGACAAACTCACGATATACTTCATCAGAAATTATAAATAAATCATGTTCCAAAGCAATGTCTGCTAACATTTCGATTTCTTCTTTAGTATAGATTGTTCCTGTTGGATTACCTGGGTTAGAAAATAAAATAGCTTTTGTTTTTGGTGTTATTTTGCTAGTTATTTCTTCTTTGGCTGGTAAATGAAACCCATTTTTTGAACTGGTTGTAATTGCTATTGGTACAACATCAGTAACATCTGCAAAACCATTATAATTTGTATAGAATGGCTCAAAAACAATTATCTCTTCTTGATAATCACAAACAGTTGATAATACAAGCGATAGTGCTTCTGAACCACCTGAAGTAATAAGTAGTTCATCATAGTCAAAATCTAAATTAAATTTCTTGTAATATCTTTGCATTGCATAAATTAATTCTGGATAACCTTCTGATTTACCATATCCTAAGATTGGTTCTTTATAGTTATGAATTGCTTGCCAAAAAGCATCTGGAGTTTTAATGTCTGGATCACCAATATTAAGATGTAATATATTAATTCCTGACTCTTTAACTTTGCTTGCGATACCATCCATTTTTCTTACTGGACTTTCAGGCATATTTAGTATTCTTTCTGAAATTCTCATTTAATCACGTCCTTATCTTTAATAACATTATTGTAGCACAATATTTTTGGAAGATAAACAACATTAGTTAAAATAATAGAAAAATTAATTTATCAATTAAAGTAGTTTATATAAACATTTTATTTTGATCATTTAATTTTGTAAAGATATCCAAGATAAAGGTGAAGGCAAAACTCATTATTATTCCTAATATAACTGAACGATAGCCATAAACAAACAAACCAAAGGCTAGAACAAGCCAATTCAAGTATCTTATTAAATGAGCTAAGTTAATCTTTTGATAGTATTTATAAATAATTAAGGCAAAGACATCAACGCTAACTGTTGATGAGTTTTCTGAAAGATTACAATAATAGCCAAAACCAATAAATAGACAGGCGATTAGTAAATCAATAACAAAAGTAATGCTAAAGTCATAGGGAATTAGATAAAAGATATTGAAGCAAATAACAAAACTTATGCTAGTAAATAGTGACTTTAAGGCATTTTCTTTACCCAGAAAAAGAGCACAACAAAGCAATAAAAAAACTTCTAAACCATTGGTTAGAATTAAAATATTTAAGCCAGTAACTTTAGCAAGTATCATTGCAATACTAGTTGCTCCACCATTAATAATTTCATTAGGAATCATCCATTTTGCATAAGCGAAAGCCATTAATAAATTGCCAAAAAATATTTTCAATAATGAGTTTTTCAATAAAACACTCCTCAACAGTTAGTTTAATTTTGTATAATAATAAATTGCAATCTGTGTTCGATCACGTAACTCGAGCTTAGTAAGAATGCTGCTTATATAGTTTCTAATAGTGCCTTCACTAAGAAATAGTTCTTGAGCAATCTCTTTGTTGTTTAAGCCTTGTGCAATGCATTCAATGACTTCAAGTTCTTTTGCACTCAAATCGTTATCTTCATTATTTAATGAATTGCTTTTTACTAAATGAGGTAATTTATGCATTATGTCTGCAACAAAAACTGATTGGTTAGCCATAATTGATTTTAAAGCAGGAATAAGACTATTATAGTCCTGCTTTAAGAGATAACCTTTTACTCCTAATTTAAGTGCTTCGATGATATATTCATCATCTTGAAAAGTTGTTAAAAGAAGTATTTTAGCATTTTTATCATATTCAATGATATCCTTTGTTGCTTCAATACCATTTTTATTTTTCATTCTAATATCCATTAAGATGATATCAGGATGATATTTTTTATAAAGAGGTAGAGCATCACTTCCATCTATACCTAATGCCACAACTTCAATTTTTTCAGCTTCAAGAATTGTTTTTAACGATAGTGTAACTAGACTATCATCATCAATTAGAATAACTTTCATGATTTCACTCCTTTGGAATTGTTAGATGTATCTTAAAACCATCATCATCAGTAATTGTTAAAATACCGTTTAATGAGGTAACTCGTTCTTGCATACTAGCTAAACCTAATCCAGTATTTGTTTTAACTGTTGTATTGCCATTGTCAACAACAATAATTTGATAATGCTTTTCTAATTCTCTAATGCTTATTTTAACTAGAGTAGCATTTGAGTGTTTAGCAGTGTTATTTAAGGCTTCTTTAATAATCGCTAAAATTGTGGTTTTTATTCTCAAAGGTATGAATTCTGAGATATCATAATTTGTTTGAATTTTACAAAACAAGTAATCTTCAACAATATTGTTTAATTCACTAGCTAAATTTAATGATTGAGCGTGAACATTATGGACATTATCTCTAATTGAGTTCATGCTTTTATTTAAAGAACTATCTAATTGTTCTAAATGATTAGTAAGAGTAGTATCTTTGTTTAATTTTTTTATTGCACCTAATTGAATAATTGAACTAGATAAGATATGTCCAACATTATCATGGATTTCACGTGCGATACGGCCACGTTCATTTAATGTTGCATAATAAACTTCTTTGTCCTGTGAACTTAGTAGTTGTTTATTTTTAGTAATCAATTGTATTTCCATTTCGTTTTTTTGGTCTTGAAAAGAATATAGCTTTTGGCTTAAAGCTTCTTTTTGGCTTACTAAGTAATGAATAATTAAGCTTAAACTAATTAAAGCAATAATTGTCGTTTTACTAAAGATTGGTAAATTAGCCTGCAACAAAACAACAATGATAGCTAAATTGTTTAAATAATAAAACTTTTGATGTGAGGTATCATAAGCTAATAGAGGTAGAAAATAATAATACTCATGATTAAAATAGCATAATAATAAGATAATTATTAGATAGGATAACTTAAAATAAAGATTAGAAAAATAGTAGTCTAAGGCAGATAGAGTCAGCAATAATAAAGTAGCTAGTGCCATATTCGCAAGTGAAATATTAGCTTGAGTCATTAAGACTAGAGAAATAACTAAAAGTACCGCCTTATAAAAGAGAGTCATTATAATCACCACCATTATTATAACATGACAATTGTCATGTTAAAAGATGATATTTGATACTAAAACAAATAATAATGTTATTGTATAATTTAATATGTAAGGGAGGTCTTATGATGGTTATTGAAGTTAAGGATTTAGTCAAAAGATATGGAGATTTAATTGCTTTAAATCATTTTAATTTAACTGTTAAAGAAGGAGAAATATTAGGATTGTTAGGACCGAATGGGTCTGGTAAGACAACAGCTATTAACTGCATGTTATCACTATTAAAGTATAATAAAGGGACTATTAAAATTTTCGGTGAGAACATGAAACCAACTGCCTATGATATTAAAGAAAAGATAGGGGTTGTTATGCAAGATGTTGCCGTTATGAATGATTTAACTGTCTATGAGAACATTGATTATTTTTGCGGTTTATATATTAGTGATAAAAAATTACGTCATCAATATGTAATTGAAGCAATGAATTTTGTAAGTATTGAAGAATATGCTAAGTTCACGCCTAAAAAATTAAGTGGTGGTCTGTTAAGAAGATTAAATATTGCTTGTGGTATTGCTCATAAGCCATCTTTGATTTTCTTTGATGAACCAACAGTAGCTGTTGATCCGCAAAGTCGTAACAATATTCTTGAAGGCATAAAAAAACTGAATGAACAGGGAGCTACTATTATTTATACTTCACATTATATGGAAGAGGTTGAGCAACTATGTGATCGAATTATAATTTTAGATAATGGTAAGATAATTGCCCAAGGGACAAAGGATGAATTGAAAGCTATGATAGCTACCTCAGAGAAAATAACTTTTGAAATTTTTGATATAAATAAAGAAATAATTGATAAAATTAAACTTTTAGATAATGTTATTGATGTTAACTGCAATGATATCTTTCTTGTTATACGATTTCAAAAGGCAGAGCATAATTTAACAACCATCATTGATTTTTTAAAGCAAGAACAAATTGACTTTGAAAAAATCTTTAGTGAGCAACCAACACTTAATGATGTGTTTTTAGAAATAACTGGTAAGGAATTGAGGGATTAAGATGCTAACATTTTTTAAATACCGCTTTAAAAGTTTAATAAGTGAAAAATCTTTAATGTTTTGGTCATTGCTTTTTCCAATAATATTAGTTAGTTTTTTTTATTTAGTTTTTTCTAATATTGGTAAAGAAAACATCTTTGATACATTTAATGTGGCGATTGTTGGTAATAAAGAGAATCAGTTGATTAAAACTATGGATGAAGTTAAATATGATGATATAAAAACTTTCGAGTTGCAATACTTGACTAAAGAAGATAGTCTAAATCTTCTTAATCAAAAAAAGATTGCTGGTATCGTTGAAATTAAAAATAATGATGAGTATGAATTGATTATTAATGATAATGGTTCTAAGCAATTAATTTTAGAGGAATTTTTAAGTAATTATCAGCAAAAGGAATTATTAATTAATGATGTCCTTAAAAATAATCCAGAGTTATTAACAACAAATTGGCTTGAGACATTAACTTTTTCAAAGGATAATGTTAGTAATAAATCTCTTAGTGAAAAAAGTAATAATGAAATGATCATTAGTTTTTATACTGTAATTGCTCTATCTTGTTTTATGAGTTCGTTTATATCTGCTAATGGTATTTCGACTATTCAGGCTAATATTTCAAAACAAGGCGCGCGACTTAGTGTTTCACCATATCATAAAAGAAAAATAATTATTATTGACTTTATCGCATCATTACTAATAATAATATCATCAGTAATAACATTATTAATCTATATGAATTTTATTTTAAAAATAGAATTTGGTAATCATCTTGGACCTATTTTAATTATTTGTTTTGTGGGCTCTTTAGTTTCAACTGCTTTTGGTTACTTTTTAAGTTTATTATTTAAGAAAAAAGAGGGTTTAACAATTGCTATGATAATTGCGATGACTATGTCATGGTCATTTTTAGCAGGCATGATGGGACCAAGCATTAAATATATCATTGAAAGTAATTTGCCTTTTATGAAATATCTTAATCCAGTTGCCTTAATAACTGATAGTTTCTATACGTTATATTATTATGATAGTTTTGCAATGTGTCTTCCATACCTAGGTGCCTTGATAGTAATGTTTATTGTCTTTATTACAGGAGCAATCATGTTTTTAAGAGGTGATCAATATGATAGTATTTAAAACATATTATAAAGTTATTTTTCGTAATAAAATGCAAATTTTTATTAATTTGTTTATTTGTTTATTTATCTCTATTTTTTTTGCAACATCTAATAATGAAGCTAATAGTTTTGATCGTTCAAATTTTAAGAATATTAATGTTGGCTATGTTTATAAAGATAAGAGTATAAAAAATACTGGATTGGTTGAATACCTTGAGCAAACATTTACATTAAAAGAAATTAGTGATGATGATATAAAAATTAACGATGCTTTATTTTATCGTAGTGTTGATTATGTAATATTAATAAATGCTGATAGTTATGAGAGTTATCAAGTACCTAATTCTTCAGCGGGATATATTGTTAAAAACTATTTAAATAATTATCTAAATACTTATCATTCATATGAAACAGCTAAAATTGGTGGAGATAGTAAAATTGCGACATTAACTTTAAAGAATTTAAAGACAACAACGAAAGTTATAAATTACCAAAGTGATGATAATATTAAAATTAAAAATATGGGTAAATTTTTTAATATGTATGTTTATAGTTTATTAGGCTGTGTTATTGTTGCAATATCATTGGTAATGGTTACTTTTAATAATAATCATGTCTTTGAAAGAACTATTGTTTCAAGTATGAATGTCAGAAAGAGAAATTTGCTTATATATCTTGGTCATGCTTTATTTGGTATCTTTACTTGGTTACTAATGTCAATTGCCTCAGTCGTTTATTTTAAAGAACAAAGTTTATCGATTCAGCATCTAATGTTATTAATAAATAGTTTTATCTTTGTTTTTCCTGTAACAGCTTTAGCTTTTATGATTAGTCAATTAATTAAGCGTTATACAATTATTGGTGCTGTAAATAATGTAGTTACTCTAGGAATGAGCTTTATATCGGGTGCTTTTATTCCTCAAGCATTATTAGGTGGTATTGTTATTAAAATTGCTAGTTTTACACCAGCTTATTGGTTTGTTTTAAATAATGATCGTATTATCGAGTTAAGTAGCTTTGATTTTAGTAATTTATTTCAACCAATATTAATTCAAATAGCCTTTGGAATTGCCTTTATTGCAATTGGTCTTGCCTTTGCAAAATTAAAAAACACGACAACATTAAAATAACTCTTTCTTATAAATGTAATTATTTTACTTAGATGTTATAATTTATTTAATAAAAAGAGGTGCTAATAATGGAATTTATTAAGATAACTAATGCCAATATTGATAATGAGAATTTTGGTTGTGCTTTAAGTAATCAAGAAGAGACAATGTTAAAGAGGGATTGGCTAAAAGATAATCTAGATAAGGGATATACTTTTGTAAAGCTTAATGCTCGTGGTAAAGTTTTTATAGAATATGTACCTGCTAAATATGCTTGGGCACCAATCAAAGCTGATAACTATTTATTTATTGATTGCTTTTGGGTATCGGGTAAATATAAAAAGCAAGGAATTGGTAAAGAACTCTTAAATAAATGTCTTACTCAAGCAAGAGATGAGGGTTATGATGGTGTCGTAGCTATAACTAGTAATAAAAAGAAACCCTTTCTTTCTGATCCTACTTTTTATAAAAAGCAAGGTTTTAAAGTTGTAGATAGTTTAGATCCATACTATGAATTGGTTTGTTACATGTTTGATGAAAGTTATGAAAAACCTTCTTTTATTAAAAATCAGCAAGACTATGTTTTAGATGAGGGAATAACAATTGTTTATAGTAATCACTGTCCGTGGACAAAATTATATGCTAGTAAATTGATTGCAATAGCAGAAAATAATAAGATAGCTACTAAGTTAATCCAGCTCAATAGTTATCAAGAAGCCCAAAAAATGAGTAATCCTTTTACTTCTTATGCTTTTTATGATGATGGAAATTTTATAACCAACGAAATTTTTAGTGAAAAAAAGCTAGAAAAGTATTTAAATGAAAAGAGATAAAATCTCTTTTTTATTATACATTTATAGTGTAAGAATATTTATAAGATTAGACAACAAAAATAGTGAATGCTATAATAGTCAAACAGTAAAGGGTGATGAAGATGCATAGAAAATTTTTATTTGTTTTACTATTATTATTTTGCTTAACGCTTAATGTTTCTGCAAAAGAAAGCTGCAAAGTAAATAATGCTACTAAAATTTGTACTGAGACAAAAGGTCAATACTACTATGAGAATACTTATGTATATCAAAATAGTAGCTTAAAAAAATATAAGGAAATCACTAAAATAAAGAAATCTAAAGATAAAAAAATTGTTTTTTCATCATTAACAAAGACTTATTCTTCAAAAGGTGTTTTTGTTAAGAGTTATTATTTTCTCAAAGACAAGAATGGTAGTCTAATTAAAGATATTGCTATTAAAGCTCATAGTAATGGTAAAGAGAGTCAAAATGTTGAAAAGAGATATACTAAAAATAAAGTTACTTATGTATTAGTTAAAAAGTATACGAAAAAATCATATCTTAACTATTACCTTTTAACAGATACTAGTAAAGATAAGAGAGTTGTTAAAAAAGCTTTTAATAAAAAAGGTAAAGTATTAAATATTAAAACATATTATTATAATAAGGATAATAAATTATTGAAATATCTTAAAGAAGATAGATATTCAAGTGGGCGTAAAAAACAGGTGCAACAAAAGAATTATAGTGAAGGAATTCTTAGTTTAACTATTAATAAATATTATAAAAATACTAAGAAAAATAAATTATATAGTGTTAAAGAATATAAATATGATAGTAAAGGTTGTAAAACAAGACGCTTAATTAAGTATTATAATAAACAATATCGCTATCATGGTTTTAAAGAAACTAAATATAATACCAATAATAAGCAAATAATTTCAGAATATAAAAAAATGTATTATGTTGGTACAAAATTACTTGCAAGTAAGACAGATTATACTTATGAAAATAATAAATTGATCAATGCGACAACTAATTATTATAATTATTTAGGAACTCGTTATCAATTGAATGTTAAAAAATATAATAGTAATAATAAATTAACTTCAAATCTGACATCAAAATATAGTAATAAAATGATTACTCTACAAACAGGTTATACTTATCAAGGTTCAACTTATGCTTATCTTCATCGTGAATATTTAAATGGCAAAGTTAAGCTTTATGATAAGACAACTTACAAGAACAATACGATAACTAAAACAAATTATTATCGTGCTTATTATGATAATAATGGACTCTTAACTAATGATGAAGAATATGAATATAGTAATGGAGAGATTGTTAAGCAAAGAAAAGATGATATTAGTGCTAAGGCTGTGACAAAATCATATCCAGTAGCTAAGGGTGTTATTACATCGCCTTCTTGGCATTATGCGGCTAGCTTTGGTGGGGGTTGGCATCCTGGAATTGATGTTGCAACTTATAAGGTCTCAAAATATGGCTATGCTCAACCAATTAAAGTCTTTAGTGATGCTACAGTGATTAAACGATCTAATTTATGTAAAACTACTAAATCTTATGGCTGTAGTGGTGGTTTTGGAAACTATGTTGTTGTAGCTATGGAATATCAAGGAAAATACTACACTATTATTTATGCTCATCAAACAAAGTTAAATAGTAAAACAGCAAGCCATAAAAAAATAATCGATCAAGATAAAAAAGGTTATAAGAAAAATGATATTATTGGTTATGTAGGTTCCAGTGGTAACTCAACTGGTTATCATATTCATGTCCAGGTGCAAGAACATCGTTATGCAAAAAGCATTGACGATATTAAAAAACGTTATAAAGCTACTAATAGTCCTTTATTTGGTGTTAATTATAATTTATTAGGTAACAATAAAGATATTTTTGTAGTTAATCCTGATATCTTGTTTAATTTAAAATATTAT
>JAJDGJ010000019.1 GCA_030265585.1 Erysipelotrichaceae bacterium OttesenSCG-928-M19
AAAAGTTTGCTATTTGTCAATATGATGATATAATATAATTGTAAAAAGGGATAGTAGAACATGTATAAGACTACTTTAGTAGATTTCATTATCTATACAAAGGAGGTCTTATCAATGAAAAAGTTAGTTAACTTATTAATTATTATTTTTGTATTACTATTTATCTCACTAACTGATATAAAGATTCAAAATGATTGTCATACTGTTTCTGCTTCAAGCACACTTTATAAAAAAATTAAACTAAATAGTGGATATAAGTTTAATCTGTTCCATGATAAATATGTTAGAGATTTAGCTGGCTCAAAGAAAGTAAAAATATATTTTAACCAAAGTAATGTTTCGAGTACACGTTTAAAAAGTTCAATAAAATCTGTTATTAAAACATTTAATAGTAATCGAGGTTCAAAAAAATTAATTACTTTATATTATAGTAAACCATCTGGTAAATACTACATAGTTAATATTTATCAATCAAGTAATAATTATTTGTGTGATAGTGCAGGTTGGTCATATGCATGTGCCAACCAAAGTACAATTTATGTGAATAAAAAAACAGCAGTTGCATCAGCGAATCTACAAAAGAGAATAATTTTTCATGAAATGCTTCATGTTTTTGGATTAGATCATACAACTTCATCAACTAAAGGAACTTCATTAACTCCTGCTGTACAAGATGGTCATCGTAAGTTTTCAATTAAGAATTATCCAAAGGATATAGAAGCCTGGAAAATATTAAATAAACCTTATCGAATTAAAACTGCTAAAAAAGGGAAAACTGTAGAAAAACGCAAGTATTTTTTAAACAATTATTTATATCGTTATTCAAATAAATATAAAAAGAAATATAAAAAAATTATTTATTATTATGCATACAATAAAAGAATACGTGTATATATAAAATATAATTCAAAGGGTAGAGTTTCTTATAAAAAAGAATACTATTCAAATGGACGTTTAAATAAATACAAAGTATATCGATCAAATAAAAAACTTAAATACATAAAAATTTATCATACCAATGGTAAATTGAAAGGTTATAATAAGTATAATACTAAAGGAAAAGTCACTTCTATGAGAGAATATAATACTAAGGCTCAAATTTATAAGCAAACACTCTATCATTCAAATAATAAGTTAAAAAAAATAAATTATTACTTTAGTAATGGTAAGACATCTGTTTATAGTAACTATAATACAAGTGGAAAAATAACTTCAAAATATACATATAGATCAAATTATAAATTAGAATATAAGTATATATATTATAGTAGTGGAAAAACAAAAGAAAAATATTACTATAGTAATACTGGTCGTATTTATCAAATTGATTATTATGATATTAACGGTAATTATTTATATTCAGAATATTATTAAAGCACTAGATTATATAGTGCTTTTTTACTTGTTTATAATAATTATAAAAAAAGAGCAAACTATTTGTAGTTTGTTTTTAAAGTGGTAGAATATAGTCATAGGAGGATAATAAGATGAAAAAGTTAATAAAAATTTCAGTATTTATTATCTTACTATTCGGTATATTTAGTAATTCAGATAACAAAGGAAATGTAGATACAACTTTAATTGGATCTAATGTCTGTTTCAGCCAAAACAACTACTTATAATTTTAAAACATTAAAATTAAATAGTGGTTTTAAATATAAATTATTTCACTCAAACTATACAAATGATTTAGCAAACCATAAGAAAGTTGTTATCTATTATGATTTAAGTGAAGTAAGTAATAAACAAATTAAAAAATCTTTTAATAGTACAGTTGCCTTATTAAATAGTAATAGAGGTAGTAAAAAGAACATTTATTTAACTACTACAAAACCAAGTGGCAAAAACTATTATACGAATAAAGTTTATATAGATTATAGTGATGATTGGGCGTATGCTTATGCAAATTCAAGTCTTATTGGTATTAATAAAAAGACTTTAAAAGTTAGTTCCAATCTTCAAAAAAGAATATTATTTCATGAAATACTACATACTATTGGTCTAGATCATGTAAGTAGTAAAACTAAGGGTAGTGCAATGACTCCTGCTGTTATGGATGGTAGTCGTAAATTTTCTATAAAAAACTATCCTAAAGATAAAGAAGCATGGAAAATCTTGAATAAGAGTTATAACTCCAAAAAGAGTGGTAGTAAAAAGAAAAGAACTTATAAAACTTATTTTTTAAATACATATCTATATAAAAAGGTCTATAAAGTTAATAATAAAAATAGAAGTATTAAATATTATTTTTATTCAAGTAAAATTAGTACATATTATAAATATAATAGTAAGGGGAAACTATTATCAAAATTTAATTACTATAATAATGGAAAATATCAAGCAAAAACATATTATTATAGTAATAAAAAGACTAAACTAAGTCTTAGTTATTTTTCAAATAGAAAAATATCAGCAAGAAGGGATTATTACTATAACGGTATTCTTAAACAACAAATTACTTATCATAGTAATGGTAAGTATAATGAAATAAAGAAATATAATAGTGTTAAGAAAATGATTTCATATTATAAATATAATAGTTCTGGTAAATTAATTCAAAGTTCTTTATATTATAGTACTGGTGTTAATAAACTAGTTAAGTATTATGATGATCTTGGTCAATTAATTAAACAAGATAGTTATTATCAAACAGGTGTTATCTCTGAAAGAAGAATCTATGAAAATAATGTATTGATACAAATTATTAAGTATGATGCCTCAGGTAATGAGATCAATGATAAATTGACAACTAATGATCAAGTTAAAAAGAATAATGATACTCAAAATAATACTGAATCAGATACAAGTTCTAAAAACAATGTTGATGAATTAGTACCAAATGAAAGTCTTAATGATGATTTAACTAATAATGATTCTAATAACACTACTAATTAAAATATACCATAGTAAGAATAATAGAGAAAAAGAGTTATACTATTAAACTCTTTTTTTGTTTTCTTTTTTCAAATTTTTTAGTAGCATTTTCTTCATTAATAGTAAAACCTAAATATGAAGAAATTACTTCGTTATTTTTAACTTCAACAATACAATTAAAGGTAAAAGTTTGTTGATTCTTTCTTACCATTAAGTATCTTAAGTCATAAAACTTTATTTCAATAATACCATTGCTACGATTATGAATATGATAGTTATAAATAGGTGTAAAATCGATAAATGCTTTAACATCTTTATTTTGATATAAGATTTTTTCAAACTCTTGATCAAGTATTTCTAAACGTTGTTCATAACGTAATTGAATAATTGATTTATTGTGAACAATACCCATATAAAACTTTTTATCATATGTCTCATAAACATACTTCCAATTAAATGGCGATGCCTTTGCTTGAAGAATTAATCTCTTAAACTTACCATATTTACTAATAAGTGCTTTTTTTAAAAAGTAATGATAGATAAATGATATTATTATATAAATTGCAATTAAGCCATAAGCGACAAAAAAGGTTTGTAAGGTAGGTAGTTTAAAAATAAAGATTAATATAAATGAAATGATATGTAATAATAATAATACAGCATCAAAAGTATAGGTTATGCCAAAGGCAATCCATTTTTTATGAATTGGCCAGAGAAATTGAACACCATAGCCATTAAGTAAATCAGTAAAAATATGTAAAAAGATTCCTAAGCTTGCACAAATTAAGTAAATAAAAAAATTTTCTTGAACACTTAAATAACCAAAAAAGGTAATAAAGGCAATCCAAACAAATGATAAAAGTAGTGAATGTGAAGCTCCACGATGATTATTAATATATGCAGTTGCACTTTTTAATTTAAAAACAATATCAATGTCTGGAAAGACATTGGCCATAACACTAATAGCAACAATACTTGCGGTATTAACTTCTATATTATTGTTGGTTGCAACATTACTAATCATTAAACCAGTGGCTATTCCCATGCCAATATGTGATGAAGTATCCATATTATTTATTGTATAAAAATCTTAATAAGATTTTTACTAATTCATTAAGGGTACTATCAACATTATTTAAAAAGGCATTTTTATCTAATGTTAAATAAACATCATAAATATTTGTTGTTTTTAGTTTGTTTGGCTCAATTATTTTTAGTGCAAGGTTATTATCATTATCAAATATTTTTAATTTTTTTAAATCCAAATCAAATGAAGCACAAATAATAGAATGATATTGATTATTGACAACTTTATTCTTTAAAGTATTTGTCCAGTAATTAGTATCAAGACTATCTTGTAAATGATAATATTCAATTAGAAAATCACGAACATTGTATTTACTGTTGGTGTAAAGTTCTTCAAGATTTAATTTGTGAGCTAAATCTTGATAAACTTCATATAATATATCAAGATATTCAAATTTATTATGTTCATTAATTAATTTCAAAAATAAACTAAGCATATAAGTATCTTCACAACAAACCATTAAATCATTTATTCGTTGATGTCCTTCTAATAAATAAGAAAAGATTTTAAAATTAGAAATTGACAAGCCTTTTGTTGGATGATTTGGACTATTATATTCATTATAATATTTTATAGCAATACCTTTATTATTTTGCCATTCAATTAAATTTGCAGAGTAATCATCAATAAGGTAACAATCATGTAGATCAGTTAAATTAAAGATTTTTTTAACAGTTTGAACTTTAGAGTCATTAACATCTAAAAAGATATATTTCTTATTACCATTTAGATCAGTTAAATTCATCAATTCATCATGCTCTAAACCTAGAATATCTGCTAAGCGTTTTTGTTTATGAATCTCATACTCAATTGCAGGATATTTAGTTAGAACATAAACATTATCTAGTTCTAATAATTTTTTAATAATATCAGGATTACGACAGATTGAACTATCATACATTATTTTAATTGCATCCTCATTTTCTCTAGGAAACTTACCAATTGATGAATGAATTCTACTCTCTGTTTCAATTGAATAAAAACCTGAATGTTCAAGTATTGTATTATCAACATCTATAAATATTTTCATATCATCACCTCTTAGATATTATATCATACAATTAGCTTTGAGTGCATTTAAAATAACTATTTTATTTCATCATATTTACTTAAAAAACTAATATATTTATGCTATAATGTATCTCTAGAGGTGGTAAAATGGCTAAGCGTAGATATCGTAAAAAAGAGGTTCAACAAAAACAAGAAATAATTAGATATGTTGTGGCTTTACTTGCAATTGCAATTATTGTAGTGGCTCTTTTTAAATTTGGTTTAGCAGGACAAGCAATGGATCAATTTTTTAAAAATATTTTTGGTAATATTCCGTATTATTTTATGATGATTCAGCTGTTATGTTTCTTTGGTTATATTTTAGTCAAAGGTGAAATTTTATCATTTAAATCAAGGTATGTTGTTGGTTCACTATTTTTTATAATAGGCTTAATGTTATTATTTGGTTGCATTGATGCTCATAAGATTGGTTTTGAGGTTATTGATATAGCAAATCTCAGTGAATCAAAGCTAGGTTTATTACAAATGTTATTATATGGTTTATTTTCACAATTCTTTGGTTTATATGGTACTGGGGTTTTTGCAATTGTAATTTTAATTATTGGTTTAGTAATTTATTTTATGATTAGCATTAGTACTTTTATTCAAAATAAACATAAAGATATTGTTGATTTAAATAAAGATTTAAAACAAAAGCGTGCCGAAAAACAAGCAGATAAATTAATAAAAAATGAACAAAAAAAAGAATTGAAGAACTTCTTTGCTGATGAAGATAGTGAAGAAGTGATAATTGAAGATAGTGTTGAAATTGAACAAGTTGATGATTATGATAGTGATAAAAACGATAATGTTGTTGAAGTATTGCCATTTGATGATAGTGAGTTAGTTTTTGAGGATAGTAAAGAAAAAGAAATTGAAATCAACAAAGAAATTATTAATATTGCTAAAGATTATAAACTACCTTCATTTGATTTATTAAGTAATCCTAAAACTAGTGATGCTTTGGCAATCAATCAAAAAGTTGCCAATGAAAAGGCAAAAAAGCTAATTGAAATTCTTAAAGTATTTAAAATTGATATTGAAATAACTGATATTAATATTGGTCCAACAGTTACTAAATTTGAATTTACTATTGGTATTGGAACTAGAGTTGATTCAATAAGTAAATATGAAAAGGATATTATGGCTGCATTAGCTGTTGATTTTATTCGTATTGAAGCTCCAATTCCAGGTAAATCAGCAATTGGTATTGAAATACCTAATCAAAAAACGACTTTGATTACTCTTAAAGAAGTATTAAATGATATTAATTATGAAAAAGAAAATAAGTTAGTCTTTGGCTTAGGTAAAGATATTAATGGTAAATCGATTTATTCTAGTTTAGATAAGATGCCTCATTTACTAGTTGCTGGAACAACTGGTAGTGGTAAATCAGTATGTATTAATAGCATTATTATTTCTATTTTAATGAATGCACATTATAATGAAGTCAGACTATTATTAATCGATCCTAAACGTGTTGAATTGAGTATTTATAACGATTTACCACATTTGATGGCCCCAGTAGTTACTGATGCTAAAGCAGCAAATATTGCTTTAAAAAGAGTAACAGAAGAAATGGATCAAAGATATCGTACTTTTGAACAATATAATTGTAAGAATATTACATCATATAATAATTATGTTGATAAATTTAATAAAAATATTGCTGATGATGCATTACTATTAGAGAGAATGCCATATATTGTTGTTATCATTGATGAATTATCTGATTTAATGATGGTTTGTGCTAAAGAAGTTGAATCTAGTATTATTAGACTTACCCAAATGGCTCGCGCCGCTGGAATTCATTTAGTAGTAGCTACACAACGTCCAAGTACTGATGTTATAACAGGCTTAATTAAGGCTAATATTCCAAGTCGTATTGCTTTTATGGTAAGTAGTAGTGTTGATGCAACAACGATTGGTATTAGAGGTGCTGAAAAGCTCTTAGGAAAAGGGGACATGTTATTTGATCCAACTGGTGTTAGTTCACCATTACGTTTACAAGGTGCCTTTTTAAGTGATAGCGAAGTAGCTAAAGTCGTTAATTCAATAAAGAAACAAAAAATACTAACTAGATCTTCTGAAAAATTTGAAAACTTAGATAAACCAACTAACTTAATTGAAGATAGAGAAGTTGATGAATTATACTATGAAGCAGAGGATTATGTTAAAAAACAGGAAAATATTAGTACCTCAAAAATTCAAAGAAGATTTAAAATTGGCTATAATCGGGCAGCTGATTTAATTGAAACTTTAGAGGAAAATGGTATTATTTCTGCTGCTAATGGCAGTAAACCACGTGATGTTTTAATTAGAGATGAGGAACTTGATTAAATGAAAACAAATTATAAAATTGAACAATCTAATAAGTTTAAAACTAATTTTTTACAAGTAAGATATTTAGTTGAAGCTACTAAAGAAAACATTTCATATGCTTCACTATTATCAATGTATTTAGCTTATTGCAATGAGGATTATCCTAGTTATAAATTAGCATATGATAAACTTGATGAGCTTTATGGTGCCAAGTTTGATATTAGTATAGCAATCAAGGGTAACTATATTACCTTTGATTTTCATATCTCATTTATTTCTCAACGTTTTATAAATGACAATAATTATTTGACTGAACTTTTAAAAATATTTATGGCTTTTATTCTTAAACCATTAATTAATAATAATCGATTTGACCAAGATATTGTTGCTTTAAAAAAATATGAATTAGCTGAGCGAATTAAGAGCTTTTATGATGATAAGAATGTTTATGCAATTGAAAGATTTTTAGAACAGTTTGCCGCTGATTATCCATTAGGTTTAGCATCAGCTGGATATCAAGAATGTTTAGATGAGATAGATGAAAGGAAATTGTTTGCTTTCTATAATGATTTGCTTAATCAAAAACCAATCATTTGTGGTATGATAAATAGCAATGATTATGATCTAGTGATGTCATTATTAAACAAGCAGTTTGACAAGACTAATTTTGCTTCATATTTTAAAATGTATAACATTACTAATAATGAAAGTGTTAAAACAGTAATTGAAGAACAAGACATTGTCCAATCAAAGTTGGTTTTAGGCTATACAATCGATGAAGAGATAACTTCTGCTAATTACTATCATTATTTATTGATTAATGCTTTATTTGGAATGTCGAGCAATTCATATTTATTTAAAATTGTTCGTGAACAAGAAAATTTATGTTATACAATTAGATCTAATTATGATCAATATAGTAATACTATTATTGTCTTTGCAGGTATTGAAAAAGAAAGTTATGAAAAAACGGTTTTCTTAGTTAATGATATTCTTGAAAAGATGAAACATGGTAATATTGAACAAGAAAATTTTGAGGATGCTAAAACAGTTATGATTGATGTTATTAATAAACTTAATAATTCACAATCTGGTTTAGTAAATTATTATTTGAATCGAACTATGCAAAAATTAAATAATGATTTAAGTGAAGATATTAAGGCAATTAAACAATTAGAATTAACTGATATTATTGTAAAAATAAATAATATTAAGTTAAAAACAGTTTACTTATTAAGTGGTGATAAGAATGAATAAACAATATTATGAATTGATTGATGAAACATTATATAGTTTTAATTGTGAAAATGGTTTACAAGTTTACCTTTTAAATAAGGAAGGCTATTCAAAGACTTATGGTGTGTTCACAACTAAATTTGGTTCATGTAACAATATCTTTATGGCTAATGGAAAAAAACATCATGTTATTGATGGTGCAGCCCATTTTTTAGAACATAAGATGTTTGAAAAAACTAATTATGATGTAATGGATTTATTTAGTAAACAACAAGCTTCTAGTAATGCATTTACCTCTTTTGATAAAACTGCCTATTTATTTAGTGCTACTGCTAATGTTAACCAAAATGTTGAAACTCTATTAGATTTTGTCCAAAATTTAGAGCTAAGTGATGAATCGATTGCTAAAGAAAAACCAATTATTGCTTCTGAAATTATGATGTATGAAGACGATAGTGATTGGCAATTATTCTTTCAATCACTGCAAGGTCTCTATCACAATAATAGTGTTAAAATTGATATTGCAGGGGATAAGAAAAGTATTTATACAATTACAAAAGAAG
Organism: Erysipelotrichaceae bacterium OttesenSCG-928-M19; assembly: GCA_030265585.1. GTDB lineage: Bacteria > Bacillota_I > Bacilli_A > JAJDGJ01 > JAJDGJ01 > JAJDGJ01. Next base: position 9,133 of record JAJDGJ010000019.1, read on the forward strand.
ATTTGTTCTTATACTATGATTATTTTTATCATCCAAGTAATATGATGTTATTTGTTTGTGGTAATTTTGATTTAGCTAGTCTTGCAAATACAATTAATGATAATCAAAATAAAAAAACATTTAAAAAATTATCTCATGAAAATATTAATGCTGATGAACCAAAAGAAATAGTTGCTCGTGAAGTTATTAAAGCAATGGATGTTAGTAATATAAAGTATAGTTATTCTTTTAAAGTTAATGATTATTTACTTGAGCCTTTAAAACAAGATTTAGCAATGTCTATCTTAATGGATATTTTGTTTGCTAAAACAACTAGTTTTTATCAAGATTTATTTAATCAACAAAAAATTACTAGTCAATATAGCTATACTTATGCTCAAGATAATAATTTTAATTATGCTTTTATTCAATTATCGTTTAATTGTGAAGATGATCAGTTTTTAACTAATTATTTAAACGATTACTTTACAACTGATTTAGAACAATATATTAATGAAGATGATTTTAAGATAATTAAAGCAAAATATATTGGTGATTTTATTAGAATTTTTAATAATCCTGAAATGATAGCTAACTCATTTATTTCTTATTCAATTGCTGGTTATGATTTATTCACGCTCTTAGATGTTATGAATGAGATTACAATAGCTGATTTAAAGAAGTTATTACAACTTTTTAATCAAGAATATTGTTCAATTACTAAAATAGTGCCAAAAAAATAACGAATTAAGCTTCGTTATTTTCTTTTTCTATAAATAAATCAATTTCTTTTTTTAATGCAGTAATAATTTCATCTTGTTTGAGCTGTCTGATTATTTCACCTTTTTTAAATAATAAACCGCCATTCTTACCACCTGCAATTCCAATATCAGCTTGTCGAGCTTCTCCAGGACCATTAACACCACAACCCATTATTGCTACATGAATATTAGACTTTTTGTTGGTTAAATAGCTTTCAATTTCATTAACTATTTCAAACATATCATATTGTAATCGACCACAAGTTGGACAGGAAATAATAGTTGGAATATTATTGGCTAAGTGAAAATTTTTCAATAATTCTTGAGCTACTTTTATCTCAGTAATGGGATTGCTACTTAAACTAATTCTAATAGTTGAACCAATCCCTTGATGGATAAGGGGAGCTAATCCAGCAACAGATTTAATCGTACCAGCATCTTTGGTACCTGCTTCAGTAATTCCTAAATGTAAAGGATAGTCAAACTCTTGGGCAGCTAATTCATAGGCTTCAATACATAAAAGAATATCACTAGCTTTTAAAGAAAGACAAATATTATAAAAACCTAAATCCTCAAGAATTGCAATATGTTTTTTGGCACTAGCAATCATGGCTTGAGCACATGGATATTGATATTGTTCTAATATTTCTGGTTCCAAGGAACCAGCATTGATACCAATTCTAATAGGAATGTTTTTTTTATGACAAGCTTTTACAACAGCTTCAACTTTAGCATGAGACCCTATATTACCAGGATTAATCCTTATTTTATCAATACCTGCATCAATGGCAGCTAAAGCTAGTTTATAATCAAAATGAATATCTGCAACTAGAGGAATTGTTATTTGTTGTTTTATTTTAGCTATTGCATTAGCATCTTCTAAATCTAAGATTGCGATTCTTACTATTTCACAACCCGCTTGAGTTAAATCATTGATTTGCTTAACAGTATTTACTATATCTTTTGTTGGTGTATTACACATTGATTGAATAACAATTTTATCATTATTACCAATTTGTACATCACCAACCATTATTTTTTTTGTTTGTTTTCTATGATACATAATATCACCTCTTTGTTATTATACCTTATTTTTATAAATAATGATTAAATTACGATATTTATTCATATTTAATTTTCAAAAGACTAGGCAAATCATTTAAATTATGATAAAATACATATGGTTAGTACTAGGAGGTGTCGTTAGTGAGAGATAATATTACATTAAAATGTACTGAATGTGGAGAAGAAAATTACATTGCTAAAAAGAATAAGAAATTACATCCAGATCGTGTTGAATATAAAAAATATTGTTCACGTTGTAATGCAATGACAGTACATAAAGAAAAAAAATAAATTTTAAAAGATTATTTTTTAATCTTTTTTTTAATACTAGGAGTGTTAATATGAAAGTAGAAAAAATTGTAAATAGCTTTATTGATGAAAATACATATTTTATATATGAAAACAAAGTTTGTCTTATTGTAGATCCTGGTTCTGATTTTGAGAGAATTGATGCTTTTATTCAAGAACAAGAGTTTGATAAAATTTATATTTATTTAACTCATGCTCATCCTGATCATATTGCTTCATGTCAAGCATTATATGATAAGTATCATTGTCCAGTGTATACACATGAATTAGAACTAGATTTATTGAAACAACCAATTAAGAATTTATCAGCTTCTTTTGATGAGGATATGGTGATTGATTATGCACAGGGAAAGACAACATCTTTAGATATTCCTGAAATTGAAACAAAGCTTTATCATGTTCCAGGTCATACTCATGGTCATTCAATGATAGAAGTTGTAAAACTAAATGCTTTATTTGTTGGTGATTTTGTCTTTTATCATGAAATTGGACGTTGTGATTTACCTACTAGTGATATTAATGAAATGTATGAATCATTAGATAAATTAGTGTTAATGGATCCTAAATTAGCTATTTATCCAGGCCATGGACAAATGACAACGCTTAAAGAGGAAATAGCTCATAATCCTTATATTAATCGTTAAAATATATTGAAAAAAGGTGAGAATATTGAAGAACTTAAAAAGAATATTTATTATATTTGTTTTATTGTTTTTCTTTGTCTCTTTTAATAGTTCTATAGAAAGTAAACCAAAAACTAATAACTATATTACTAAAAAGAATAAATATAACCTTAAATATAATACATTATCTGCAAAACAAAAGTTGAGCATTTATTATCCAAAGAAAATTAAAAAGAACCGCAACAATCCTGTTGTGCTTTTCTTGCATGGTGGTTATTATCAAGGTGGTAACAAAAATACTGGCTTAAAAAAGAATCGTCAATATTTTAATGAGGCTGGTTATGTTTATGTTACGATGAATTATCGCTTAATGAAACAAGGAAGTTTCCCGGCAGCAGCTAATGATGTTAAAACAGCAATTCGTTATTTAAAATATCATAGTAAAAAATTAGCTATTAATCCAAATAAAATTATTATTATTGGTCATTCTGCAGGTGCAAATTTAGGTGCCTTAGTTTCATCCACCCCAAAAATTAAGTCATTTGATAATGAAAAAATTCGTTATCGCAAAGCCAATAATAAAGTTGCTGGTTTTATTGGTATTGGAGGATTTTATAATTTAAATAGTTATTTTGAGATAAATAAAATTACTAAAAAAGAAATTGTAACAATTGATGATAATGATAATACTACAGTAACAATAAAGTATATTTGGCCACCATTTTCAAAAAGACAGGCAAATTTATTACCATATTATAATTTAGTAAATAAACAACCTGATCAAAAGAAATTTAATAAAGCCAATCCAACAAAATATATTTCAAGTTTAAAGGCTAGAGTTTATTTAATTCATGGTTCCAAAGATACTACAGTATCTTATAAGCAAATGAAAGAATATTGTAAGTTGTTAAAGAAAAATAAGAAAAGAGTTAAATGTAATATCTATAAAGGGAAGAAGCATAAATATCGTTATTACACAAATAAGAATAGCTATAATAAAATGATTAAATGGATGAATAAAACGGTTAAACATAAATAAGGATGACATATTATGAAAATTATTTTTTCTGCTACAAAAGAACTAAATACTGAAAATCTTATTAAAAAAGCAAATGATTTAAACTTTATTGAAGTTAATGAGATAATCGAATATTTGAAAAATCTCGATGAATTAACTACGTTCAAGATTTTAAAGACAAAGAATAATTTGTACTTACAAAACCAACAAATTAATCAATACAGTAAACCTGCGATTGAATTATATAATGGCATTAGTTTTCGACAATTAACTAATAAAAGTAATCGTAATTATCAAAATTTAATGATTTTATCAGCCTTATATGGTTTTAGTTATGCTTTTGACTATATTAGCCCTTATCGTTATGATTATACTATGAAAAATGCTAATAAATATCGTAAAGCGATCTATCAAAAGATTAACTATTTACTAAAAAATGAGGATATTGTTTATGATTTGGCTTCTAAAGAATATAGTAATGGAATTGAACATCCTAATTTGATTTCTTTTGTTTTTTATATTTTAGATAATAAACAATTAAAACAGAATTCAGTAACTTCAAAAAAAATGCGTGGTCAAATGGTAAATTATTTAATTAATAATAGTTCTAATTTAAAAGCATTTACATATGATGGTTTTAAATATAATCATGAATTATCAAGTGCTAATAAATTTGTTTATGTTAAAGAAAAATAAGATCAAATGAAACATAATTGCATTATGTTTTTTTTATTTGTTAGATATGATAAAATAAGAATGGTGATATGATGAAAATTCATGAAGTAATTGTCGTTGAAGGAGAACATGATGCAACTAGATTAAAAGAGCTCTTTGATGTTGAAACAATCATAACTAATGGTTCTGCTATTTCTAAAGAAACTTTATCTCTTATTCAACAAGTTAATAATAAAAGAGGAGTTATTGTTTTTTGTGATCCTGATTATCCTGGTGAACAAATAAGAAAGAAAATTATGGCAGTTGTCCCTCATGCTATGCATGCTTTTTTAAGAAAAGAGGATGCTATTGATCAACAAAAAAACAAAGTTGGAATAGAACACGCAAGTGATGAAGCACTAATAAAAGCCTTAGAGTATGTGGTTACTTTTGATTTAGCTGATAATACACTATCATGGAATGAATACCTTGAATTTCCTTTTATTGGCAACAAAGAGGCACGCAAAGATATATGTGAACAACTTAACATTGGTTATTGTAATGCTAAAACATTATTTAAGAGATTAAATATGTTGTCTTTGAGCTATCATGATATTGTAAACTTATTAGGTGATAATGATGAATAAAAAGAAAATAAATAATAAAACTATCGCTTTATTAAATGAATATGAATTACAGGCAAAAAAGAGTTATGGTCAAAATTTCTTAATTGATCAAAATACTATTAATAATATTATTACAAAGGCGAATGTTCATAAAAAGCTTAATGTTATTGAAATTGGTCCAGGACTTGGTTCACTGACAATAGAGCTTGCTAAAAAGGCTAATAAAGTGGTCTGTATTGAAATAGATACTAAGTTAAAGGCTGCTTTAGAAAATAATTTACAAGACTATGATAATGTTACTGTTATTTATGATGATTTTTTAAAAATTGACTTAGAAAAACTAATTAAGGATAATTTCAATAAGGATGAAGAGATTATCGTTGTTGCTAATCTACCGTATTATATTACAACACCTATTTTAATTAAGATATTTGAATCAAAACGTAATTTAAAAATAACGAGAATTTGTGCTATGATGCAAAAAGAAGTAGGTCTAAGATTAAGTGCTAATAAAGATACAAAGGACTATAATTCTCTAACAATTCTTACACAATATTATTGTGATGCTAAATTGGTTTTAAGTGTTTCAAAAAATGTTTTTATTCCTAAACCAAATGTTGATAGTGTTGTTGTTTTATTTACTTTTAAAGAACAATTAGTAAAACCAATCAATGAACTCTTATTTTTTAAATTACTACGAATTTTATTTGCTCAACGTAGAAAAACAATTTTAAATAATCTTAAACAACTTATTAAAGATAAAGATACAATTGAAAAAATATTAAATTTAGCAAATTTAGATCCTAAATTACGCGCTGAAAACTTAAGTCTAGAAGATATTATCTTATTAAGTGATATTATAAATAAGGAGGGTTATGATGATTAGAAAATCATATGCTAAAATCAACTTTGCAATTAATATTAAAGATAAATATGATAATGGTTATCATGAGCTTGATATGATTATGGCCAAAATAAATTTATTTGATAAATTATACTTCTCACTTTTTGATGAAGATAAAATTGTTTTAACATGCACTAATATGTTTATTCCTGTTGATGAAAAAAATCTTGTCTATCAAGTAGCACAACGTATTAAAGAAAAGTTTAATATCAAAAAAGGGATTAGAATTCATATTGCCAAGACAATTCCAATGCAAGCTGGTTTAGGTGGGGGAAGTGCTAATGCTGCAACAACAATTGATGCTTTAAATGATTTATTTTCACTAAATTTATCTTATGAAGACAAAGTTAGTATGTTCAAAGATTTAGGTTCTGATATACCATTCTTTTTTAATAATAATATTTGTCGTGTTCAAGGTGTCGGTGATGAAATAACTGAAATAACTAATAAATTAAGTTATTTCTATGTTGTTTTAGTCAAACCACAGCGAGGTATTTCAACTAGATTAGTTTATGAAAAAGTTGATTTAACAACTTGTCCTCATCCAGATATAGATCGTCTTGTTGAAGCAATAAAACAGGATGACTATCATTATTTAGTTAATAATATTGATAATTCTCTTGAAGATAGTGCTATTGAATTAAGACCTGTTATTAAAGAGATTAAAGAAGAACTACTTTCTTATGGAGTTGATGTTGCTTTAGTTTGTGGCAGTGGTTCAACAATCTTTGCCTTAACCAAAGATGAAGAGGTTGTTAGTAAAGTTAAAGAATCTCATTTTAATAAACGCAACTTTGTCTATATTACTAGATTAATATAATAGTAAGGAGCCTACTTATGAATATTATAGATATTATTGAGAAAAAAAGAGATGGTTATCATTTAGATGAAGCTGAAATTGATTATTTTATTAAAGGATATTTAGGTGATGAGATAGCTGATTATCAAATTTCTGCACTATTGATGGCTATCGTTTTACAAGGTATGGATGAAAGAGAAACTGCTTTACTAACAAAAGCGATGATGAATAGTGGTGCAATAATTGATTTAAGTGCTATTGCTGGAATCAAATGTGATAAACATTCTACTGGTGGTGTTGGTGATAAAGTAAGTCTTGTCTTAGCACCTTTACTAACTAGCGCAGGTGTTAAGGTTGCTAAAATGTCAGGTCGTGGTTTAGGTCATACTGGTGGTACATTAGATAAATTGGAAGCAATTCCTAATTTTAATATTAACTTAAGTACAACTGAGTTTATTAATCAAGTTAATGAGATTGGAATTGCAATTATTGGACAAACTACTAATTTGGTGCCTGCTGATAAGAAATTATATGCACTTAGAGATGTTACAGGAACTGTTCAATCAATTCCTTTAATTGCATCTAGTATTATGTCAAAGAAACTAGCCAGTGGCTCAGATGCTATTTTATTAGATGTTAAAGTTGGTGATGGTGCCTTTATGAAGGATTTACATAGTGCAACTATTTTAGCTCAAACAATGGTTAATATTGGTAAACAATTAAATAAAGACATTAAAGCTGTTATAACAGATATGAACCAACCTTTAGGTTATTCAATAGGGAACAATCTTGAAGTCATTGAAGCTATTGCTACTTTACATGGTCAAGGACCAAAAGATTTAGAAGAAATCTGTTTAAGTCTAGGTTCTTTAATGCTTGTTCAAGCTCAAAAGGCAAGCAATACTAAAGAAGCATATGATATCTTAAAAACTAATTTAACTAATGAGAGTGCTTTTTTAAAATTTATTGAATTAGTTGCTGCTCAAAATGGTGATACTTCTTATTTAACAAACCCTGATAAGTTTGCTAAGGCAAACAATATTAAACCTATCTATAGTAAAAATGAAGGTTATTTAAAGGAAATTAATGCTTTAAAGATGGGGCACTTATCTTTAGAATTAGGGGCTGGTCGTAAGACTAAAGAAGATCAAATTGATTATAGTGCTGGAATAGTTTTAACTAAGAAAATAGGCAATTATGTTAGAAAAAATGAGATTATTGCTTATTTACATTCTAATAAGACAATAACTGAAGCACATTGTCTAATGATGGATGAGGGACTAATTTATCAAGATGAATCAATAGCTCAAGTTGAATTAATAAAAAAAATAATATGATAATGGTGAAATGATGATTTTATATAATAAGCTTTCTGAATTTAAATTTACAACAAAACAATTAGAATTATTTGATAAACTTGGTTTGATAACAATAAATGACTTATTGACTAAATATCCATCACGTTATAATTTTGTGCTTGAAACGACTTTGAATGATAATGAAAAGGTTGTCATTGAGGCTAAGATTGTTAGTGATGTTAAAATATCATATTTTCAAGGTAAGAAGAATCGTATTTACTTTGATATTAACTATCAAAATGAAATAATTAAAGTTGTAATTTTTAATCGTGCTTTTATGCTTAATAATTTAAAAAATAGTAGTACTATTACAATATTAGGAACTTATACTAAAAAAAATAATACTATTGTTGCTACTGAAATTAAACTGACACAATTAAGTGCTATTCAAGGAATTTATCCAGTTTATGCTTTAAATGGTAATTATAAAAATGGTACTTATTTAAAAATGCTTAAAAAAATATTAGATCAATTATATTCACATATTCCAAATATTATTAACAGTGATTTATTAAAAAAGTATCAATTACTTGATCGTAATGATGCCTTAATGAATATTCATTTTCCAATTAATGAAAATATGCTAATGCAGGCTAATCGAACGTTAATCTATGAAGAATTTTTTATTTTTGCAATTCATAGTATCATTGCTCAAAAACAAAGGGTAGTTGCCGATAATTTAAGAAAAGATATTAACATTAATGATGTAACATCATTAACAAAAGAATTAAATTATACATTAACTAATGATCAAAGAAAAGTACTAAATGAAATCTACCTTGATTTTAAAGCACCGCATAGTATGAATCGCTTATTATTAGCAGATGTTGGTAGTGGTAAAACATTAGTCGGTTTAATTGCTGCTTATATGATTTATCAAGCAGGTTATCAGTCTGCTTTCATGGCTCCAACAACAATTTTAGCACAACAGCATTATCAATCAGCTTTAGCTATTTTTAATAATTTTGAAATTAATGTTGCTTTATTAACAAGCAATACTAATACATTAGAAAGAGAACAGATTTTAAATGATTTAAAGAAAGGTAAAATTGACTTAATTATTGGAACACATGCTCTTTATCAAGATGATGTGGTATTTAAAAAACTTGGGTTTGTAATTTATGATGAGCAACAAAGATTTGGTGTTAAACAACGTCGTCAATTGAAAGAAAAGGGTAGCGAAGTTGAACAATTAATGCTTTCAGCTACACCTATCCCTAGAACTTTAGCACAAGTTGCTTACGCTAGTATTCAAGTTTCTTATATGAAAGAAGCTCTGCCATTTAAAAAAACAATTAAATCATATTATTATCAATCAAATACAATAAAACCATTCTATGATAAAATGATTAGTTTATTAGAAAAAAAACAACAGATTTTTATTGTAACTCCTTTAATTGAAGAGAGTGAGACAATGGATATGAAAAATGTTAATGATGTTTATGAGAACATTAAAAAGCATTTTAAAGATCAGTATAAAATTGGTTTAATTCATGGTCGCTTAGATAATGAAGCTAAAGCACAAACAATGAATAGTTTCTTACAACATGAATATGATATTCTAGTAGCTACTTCATTAATTGAAGTTGGTATTAGTATCGATAATGCTAACTGTATTATCATCTATGATGCCCATCGCTTTGGTTTAAGTCAACTACATCAACTAAGAGGGCGTGTAGGTCGTGGTAAACAACAAGGTTATTGTGTTTTTTTAAGTAGTAGTAAAGATGAAGAAACAATCAAAAAACTAGAATTTATTGCTAGTACAAATGATGGTTTTAAAATTGCTGAATATGATTTAATGATGCGCGGACCTGGTGATGTTTTAGGAGTTAAACAATCGGGAATACCTAGTTTTAATATTGCTAATCCTTTCAAAGATGAAAAGATTTATCAAATTGCTTATCAAGATGCTTTAACATTCGTTAATAATCGTGAGCAATTTAAAAAATGGTATTCTTTAAATAAGGAAACCATTAATAATTTAGCATTATCAATTGATTAAAAATAAGATATTTTAAGGAGGTGTTTTTATGTACTATATTAGAATCTGGAATTAAATACGTGCCATTATTCTCAATAAATTGGCACATAATTTAATTTGTCAATAAGGAGATAAACAAATGATTGAAAAATGGAAAAGTATTTTTATAAAAATTTATACTGGACAAGCTATTTCAATAGTTACTAGTGGCATTGTTCAGTTTGTCTTAATCTTATATATTACTAAAACAACAGGCTCAGCATTCTATCTTGCAATGGCAAGTATGGCCGGTTTTTTACCACAGGGAATATTAAGTATTTTCGTTGGGGCTTTTATTGATCGAAATAATCGTAAACGAATTATTGTTTATGCCGATCTTTTTATTGCTCTAGCAACTTTATTACTTGTTATCTTTATTTCATTAAATTTATTAAGTATCAATTTAATTTTAATTTTTTTAGTAGTTCGTTCAATTGGATCAGCTTTTCACGCCCCAGCTTTACAAGCTACAATACCATTAATAGTTCCAGTTGAAAATTTATTAAAGTATAACGGTTATATTATGGCTATCCAATCACTAAGTCTCGTGATTAGTCCTATTATTGGTGCCTTATTATTTGAACTGTTATCACTAAATATTATTTTAAGCTTGGATATAATAGGGGCTTGTTTTGCATCACTTATGGTTATTGTTGTTAAAATACCTGAAGTAGTCAAAAATGATTCAATACCAAATAATTATTGGTTTGATTTAAAAAAAGGATTTGAAATTATAAATACTAATAAGAAAATTAAGTTATTATTTATTTATATATTTTTCTTTACTTTATTGTTTATGCCAATTAATGCCTTGTTTCCTTTAATGGTAACCTCATATTTTAATTTAGGTTCCATATATTTAGGTATTGTAGAAACAGCCTTTGCATTAGGAATGTTAATTAGTTCAATTATGATTGGTAAGCTTGTCTTTTTTAACAATCTTGATCGTAATATTGTACTAGCATGTTTATTAATGAGTTTTTCATTAATATTAAGTGGAATACTATCACTTTCAATGTATCTAATCTTTATTTTGTTATGTATTATAATGGGACTATGTGGACCATTATTTAATAGTTCTTTTTCGACAATTATAGCGCAAAACGTTGCAGAAGAATATCTTGGTAGAATATATTCTAGTGTCTTTACGATTACTTTGCTAGCGACACCTATTGGTCTATTATTTACAGGAATGTTTGCTGATAATATTGGTGTTAATATTTGGTTTTTACTTACTGGAATCTTAATGTTATTATTGGTAGTCTTTCAATATTATA
>JAJDGJ010000002.1 GCA_030265585.1 Erysipelotrichaceae bacterium OttesenSCG-928-M19
ATGAAATTGAAAGTAAACGAGGTGTGGGTTATATCTTCATTGCTTAGTGAAATATCAACATCAACATTGATAAATGTAGTACTTATTGTAGCTGCATTTTTAATCGTCATGTATGCAAGAAATATTGATGTTCAAAGTAGGATAGATCAACAAACAAAAGAGAATATTGTTAGTTATAATAATCTTTTTGAAGCTTTGATTGAAAGTAACACACAAGCAACTATTATTATTGATTCAAATGCCGCAATTTATTCAATTATATCTTCACTGATAAAAACATTATCAAGCTCAACATTAATACTATCCATTTCTTCTAAGAGATTTTCAAAGTCTGTAATTGCAACTGCTTTGTTCTTAACATATTGATTTTGTGAATATGCTTCAATAACCTGTTGATTATTTTCGACAAAACTATTAATACTATTTTTTGCGCTCATATAATCACTTATTAACTCATCCACTTCGACAATGTTAATTTGAAGATTCAACTCTTCATTGTTTTCAAAAACACTTTTTTCCATTGCAATAAAGTTTTCAAAACAAAACTTTGCTTGAATTAAAATAATATTAATGTCATCATTATCTGTTAATTCTGAGAAAATTGGTTCTTGAGCAAACTCCTTAATATTTGTACAGATACTAACTTTATCAGTATTAAAATAATTTGTGATAACGAAACGATAATAATTTTCATCATCGATAATAAAATCAAATGTTTCACTATCCTCCAACCTTGTACGACGTGCAAATACTAAATCAAAATCTGTCAATATGTTTTCCATAATTTTTTTTGTATGATACAAATGAACAATGGTTCAAAAGATCATATCTCCCCTTTCTTTTTACTTATTTTAATTGTTCTTCTTTTGATAATGGCTCCTGTGTAAATGTAATGTATGATAAAATGGCTACCACCAAACTAACCATACAAATAATTACTGTCAGCACTGCAATAAAATCAAAACTTTCATTTAAGTTCCTTAAAAATAAAATTAACTGAATAAATAATAAAATTATTGGATAAATATTATAGTTTTTTCTATTTTTTCGATAGCCAAGAATAGCACATACTAAAGCTATAGCAAATAATATTACTGCAAAGAAATTAAAAACTAATATCATAGAGATATAACTTGCTGCAATAATTCCTGTAAAACCAGGATTAGCACCTTGAAATGTATCTAAATAAAGGCTCACTTTAACTAATTCATAGATGTATATGATAACAATACTTATTAAACTCGCAATAAGTATCAACTGATATTTTTTACTTTTCACCCTTACTATTTCCATTTATAGGTTTATAAAAAGAACGATTATCTAACGCGTATAATCTTGTACTAAAATTACCAGGCTCAACACTCTCTAAAGCATTCTCTAAAGTATCCATACGAGCATCAATATTATCAATATAGGTTAAAATTTCAGCTTCCTTTATCATTGGTAATACAGGTGATCCATATTCATACTTACCATGATGCGATAGCACTAGATGCTCAACTATCATAACCTGCTCACTATCTTGCTCATTAATTTCTTCAGCAATTTTTTGAATTTGAGAATGGATAATAGAAATATGTCCTAATAATTTACCTTTCGTTGTATATTCTGTTGCCACAACTCCACTTAGTTCTTCAATTTTACCTAAATCATGTAATATAATACCAGCATATAAGTAGTTCTTATTCAGTGAAGGATATAAATTGATTAATGCTTGAGCTAAGCGTAGCATTGATACAATATGATAAAGTAGTCCACTTCCATAAGCATGATGAATCTTTGCTGCTGCTGGATAATTCAATAACTCAGGTTCATATTTTTTAATCATTTCACTAACAATAATATTAATAATTCGATCATCTATTTCATAAATGAACTGTTGTAACTCATTTCTTAAATCGTTTTTTTCAATAGGTGCTTTTTTTACAAAATTTTCTAAATTAACGTCACTTTCAGCAACTACTTTAGTACTCTCAACTTTTAATTGTAAAGCTTCACGGTATTTAATAACATTCGCGACAAGATCAATAAAGACACCATTTTTTATATCATTCATCTGTTCAGCGCTAACTTGCCAAATTTTGGCATCTATTTCTCCTGATGAATCTTGTAACTTAATACTTAAGTAATCACTACCATTATTAGTTTTACCCTTAACAACATTATTAACTAAGTAAATACCACTAATACTATCGCCTTCTTTAAAATCTTTAATACTAGTCATTATAATCCTCCTCCATAATTTTATTTATCTCATCACTACTATAACCTTTTTGAAGTAGTTTGTTTTTTATAAAATATTTTAATTTTATCTTATCATATTTTTCTTCATATTTATTTTTAAGTTTTAGATATTCATTTTTTATAACATCATGATTGCTTTCAAAAACATTATTATTTAAAACATCATTAATTATATTCAAATCAAACCCTTGTGCTATTAATTTATTAGTAAATTTCTTAGTGAAAACTTGATAGTTTGTTTTATGAGGATTACTCTTATGAAATAATTGCTCTATTATTTCATATTGTACATCATAACTCATTTCAACATAACGATCGATTCCCAAATTGTGAAGCTTATTTTTAATATAAACAGGCCCATAGCCTTGCCTTATTTTAAACTCGACATATGAATCATAAAAAGCTTCATCATCAATTACTTTTATATCTTCTAGTTTTTCAATTACTTTATCAATTACTATTTTTTGATGTCCCTTGTTGATTAGACGATTAATCACCTGTAATTTTGAATAAAATTTTATATTAGTAATCACAATTGCATCATTTAAACAAAGATAATAAGTATTTTTTTCTTTTAAAGTTTGATAGTCTTCTTGAGAAATTAAAGCGTCTTTGTAAAGCTTATACTCAAAAAGATCATCCTCACTGCAAAGCAATGAACTATCATCAGAAAAAATAACCCTACATAAGTTTTTTTCTTTTTGAATCTTTACTAGCTTTAAAAGACTCTCTTCTTTTACTTCTAATGGCATTGTCATAAACAACCATCACCTTCTCATAAAAATTTGTACTAGAAAACTTATTAGCACTTTCTCGAGCTCTTTGTCCATAGCGATTATACTCATATTGATCCATCTTTTCTAAGAAAATTAAATGATCTGCTAAATCTGTTATATCTTTAACAAAGAAACCATTTTCTTGATTAATAACAACTTCCTCTAAGTTTTTATCATGTTTGCATAATACTGGTAAATTACTTGCCATCGCTTCTATAAAAGTTAACCCTTGTGTTTCTGTCGTTGACGTTGAAACAAAAACATCTGACATCTGATAATAAATTCCAATGTCATCATGGGGAATTGCCCCTAATAAATGAACATGATTTTGTAATTGATATTGCTTTACTAAAGATGTAATATCATCTAAAGATGGGCCAGCTCCAATTACTAATAATTTTATATTTGTTTTACCACGATCTCTAATAATTTTAAACGCTTCAATTATTTCCTCAACACTTTTTTCTGGAGCAATTCTACCCACAAATATTGCAATGAAATCATCTTGCTTAATATGGTAACTATCTCGTAATTTTTGGATATCACTTTCTTTGAACAAATGAGATGAGAAAGCAGCTAAATCAATGCCAGTCGGAATAACGTTAATAGTATTTTTTACCCCATATTTTATCATTACCTCGGCTGTTTTTTGAGATGGGACAATCAATTCCGTACATTTATCTGCATAAAGTTTAGATGTTGTTACAAAAAACTGCTTGATTTGTTTTTGAAAATGACCATAAGTAATTTTAGTGACATAATGGCTATAATCTTCCATCATTGTATGATAAGTATATACTAATGGTAATGATAATTCAAAAGCAATAATACGTGCGAAAATTCCAATCCCATATTCAGTATGAGCGTGGATAACATCTAAATTTAGCTTCTTGATATGATGAGCGCCAAAAACAGAATAAAAACCAGAAGCTGGGTAACCATATAATTTCTTTAAAACGATTCCTGGCATACGAATAACATTACCATCACGCTTAATAGAACGATATGAGGAAGAAGTAATAATATATACTTCATGACCATGCTTTATTAATTCTTTTTCTAATTGCTGAACTGATGTGACAACACCATTAATATATGGTGAATAAATATCAGTGAATAAACCTATTCTCATAAAACACCTCTAATCTCATTTTTTCATTTCTTTAATGATGGCAAAAATAATAAAACTGATAAACATAGTTAAGTAGTATGTTAAAAAACGCCATAGCAACATTACTGAGGTTGTTGCAGCACCAAAAACTGGGTTTAATAATAGAACAAAAGTTCCCTCAGTTCCCCCAGCTGCTCCAGGTAGTGGAACAAAAGCTGTAATCATATAAATAAAACCAGTCAAGATAATAATCATTTTCAAAGCATTTAAATCCAAATCAATATTTAATGCTCGAGCAGCAAAGAAAGGTATTGAATATAAAGTCAAGATCTTAATAATATCAATTAAAAATCTTCTAATCATTAGATCACGATGAAGCAACAAGTTATTAAATTCATCACGAAATAACTTCAACCAAATTTGTGTTGATTCTCTTTTTTTTGCCACATCTTTAATAATTCTAATCTTCCCTAATAAAGGAATTACTTTAGCAAATATAAAATAATGAAACTTTTTTGAAAAAGCAGCTAAAAACAAGCCCACGATGACAATGAAATTTATTAAAAAGCCAAGAAAAACTAAATTGAAGAAAGCACTATAAGTAGCTAGCATCTTAGAGTAGTTGAATGCTAAAACAATAATTCCAAAAGCAACCAAAACTGTTTGCCATGAAATAAAACTTAACATTAACATACTAGCACTTTGTTTGGTATTAATTTTTTGTTTTGAAAAAACCAATACTTGAGCAAATTGTCCGCCACTAGAAAATGGAGTAATTGCACTAAAAAATACTCCTGTTTGTTCTGCTTGAATGGCATTTAAAAATGTATAATTACTATTATGTTTTTTACAATAATAATAAATAAAATATGAATCTAGCAAGTGATAGACTACTAAGATTAAAATGGCAATCATCAACCATAAAAAATTAACATTGCTAAACATCATAATGATATTTTCATAATCATTTTTAAATGAAAAGACCATTACAACAAAAGCCATAACCAATATTATAAAAAAATTTCTTTTATTGTTTTTCATTAATTCCCTCTTTTATACAATCTATCTCAATTCTACAATATTTAATTCTTATTGACAATTGACAACATAAAATAAACTAATAATCAATTTTTAAATTCTTTAATTTATTTTGAACAGCCTTATAATTAGGAACATATTGTTCAACTAAGTAGTAAAATTTTTTAGAATGATTTGGTTGAACAAAATGTGCTAGCTCGTGAATAATAACATAATTAATGCATTCATAGTCATAATGTATTAATAATGTTGATAATGTAATACTCGCTTTTTTATAATAGCAAACACCAAATTTACTAGTCATTTTTCTAATTTTTAAAGAAGGCATAAAATTAATATGATTAAAACTTTGAACAAGCATTTGAAATTGCTTACTTAAAATAGATTCTGCTTCTTTTTTTATAAACTTATCAATAATTCTCTTTATATTAGTAAAAGTAAAATCATTTGTATAAACATCAAGAAAACCATCATTAATTTGACAATAATCTCTATTAGCTTGTTGATATCTAATTTCTAATTTTTTCCCTAAGTAATAAAATATACCTTTATCTAAATAATCAACCTTTACTAATGAATTACTATCATATTTTTTATTAATTTTTTCAATAAATTCATTTAAATACTCATTTATTAATTGTTCACTAACATGATAAGGGCATGTTACTCTAATAGAACCATCACTTTGTACTTTAAAATAAATATTTTTATTTTTTGCTTTTCTAATTAACTCTATATAATATCCTTGGTATTGATACGTCGCCATTAGTAATTAGTTTCCTGTCTTTGATGATTAATCTCATTCTTTCTTAAATAACCACTTATTATCTTATCTTGGCTAAAGTCTAACAAATTTCCTAAAATTAAGTATTTTTCAAATAATAATGTTAAGGTTTTTTTCTCAAAACTCATCTTTAAATTACTTGCAGCAGCAAAAACATCGATAAATTGTTTTATTAGGTTATTTTCATTATTAGAAACATCAAAGATAGCATCTAGTCCTATCTCATTACATAAAGAAATTAAAAAATGGATACCATCAACATATTCCTCAAGAATTACAACATTTTCACTAGCATCTTTATATGACCAATATTTAAAACATCTAGTTTCATTTGCTAACTCACCTAATTCAACCATAAATGCCAATATCCTCTCATTTATTGTATCTTTAGATGAAATATTATGTTGCTCACAAATTCTTGAATCTAGTTTATGTTGATATTCACTTAATGATCTCAAATCAAATTGCATCAAAAAACCTCCTTAAAAAAACCAAAATACAAAGTATCTTGGTTAGTTAATTATGATAATAGTTTAATTAATTCATCTTTTTTCAATGCAGAATAACCCGTCTTACCTTGTTCTTTTGCAAGTGCTTTTAATTGAGCTACTGTCATTGAACTCAAATCATTACTTGCTTGTTTTTCAACTGGTTTCTCTTCTTCTTTTTTCTTAGCAGCTTTTTCCACTACTTTTTCTTCTTTTTTCTCAACTGATTTTTCTACTACTTTTTCTTCTTGCTTAGCTTCTGCTTTCTTAGTTACTGGTTTTTTTACTTCTACTTGTTTTTCAACTGGTTTTTTTCCAGCATCTAATGCTTTTTTAGCTTCATTTACGATATTTTCAAATCCTTTTGGATCATGAATTGCTATTTCAGATAACATTTTTCTATTAATTTCAATTCCTGCACATTTTAATCCATATGTTAATCTTGAATAAGAAATATCATGCATTCTTGCTGCAGCATTAATACGTGCAATCCATAATTTTCTGAAATCTCTTTTTCTTTGCTTACGATCACGATATGAATATTGTAATGATTTCATAACTTGCTCATTAGCAGTACGATATAATGTATGTTTAGACCCGTAGTATCCTTTTGCTAATTTTAATATTTTCTTACGTCGATTTCTCGCGACAGTTCCGCCTTTTACTCTTGGCATAATTGTATCCTCCTTATATTACTTAACAAGTAAGCTCTTAATTCTTTTATAATCACTTTTAGAAATCAACGCTGATTTTCTAAGTTGTCTTCTTTGTTTCACTGTTTTTCGTGGTGCTAAATGTGATGTATAGGCTTGTCCTCTTTTAAGTTTTCCTGTACCTGTTTTATGAACACGTTTTGCTAGTCCACGGTGTGACTTCATTTTTGGCATAATTATATTCCTCCTACGCTATTTCTTTTTAGGGGCAATAAACATAAATAGATTATTTCCCTCTAATTTAGGTTGTTTTTCAACAACAACAATATCTTCAATTCCTTCAAGGAATTGCTTCATGACATTCATCCCAATATCAGTATGCGCCATTTGACGACCTCTAAATCGCATTGAAACTTTTACTCGATCACCTTTTTCAATAAACTTACGAGCATTACGCAATTTAGTGTCTATATCATGTTGATCAATAACAGGCGATAACCTAACTTCTTTTGTCTCTTGAATCTTTTGATTTTTCTTGGCTTCTTTCGCCTTTTTCTGTATCTCAAAACGATATTTACCATAGTCAATAATCTTACACACTGGTGGATTAGCTTTTGGGGCAACACACACTAAATCAAGATTTTTCTCATTAGCCATGGTTTGCGCCTCACTGCTACTAACAACACCTACTTGTTCACCAGCATCATCAATCAACAAAACTTCTTTGAATCGAATATTTTCGTTAACTAATTCATCATTCTTATTAACTTTTGTAATTTGCTTACTAATATTAAACCCTCCTTATCTAATAAAAAAAGTACTCGTAAAAAGAGTACTCAATAGTCATTAATATTATTTAAAGATAAATAATGTGACCTTTACCTATAGCTATTGTGCTATCAGGTGAGATTGAATCTTCTTTCCACGCTTCATCATTATATAATATTTAAATATAATTGTCAAATTTAATTTGTTTCAATTAAACCGTAACCACCATCTTTTCTTTTATAAATAACTGAAATGTTCTCTGTTTCCATATCTCTAAAAATATAAAAACTATGATTTAACATTTCCATTTCTAAGATAGCAGTATCAATATCCTTTGCTTCAGGTGTTAATTCTTTAGTTCTAACTACCTCTTCCACTAATTCTTCTGATTTATCTACTTCTAATTCTTGTAAAAATTCTAAATTAAAGGCATGACCCAATTTTTCTTTAGCACGATGTCCCTTAATTTTAGTTTTTTGTTTTCTAATTTGTGATTCTAATTTTTCAACAACATTATCAATTGCTGAGTATAAATCCTTATCACGTGCTTCTGCTCTTAAAATACCATATTTAGTTGGAATTGTTGCCTCAATTTTTTGTTCACTATCGTAAACTCTAATTAAAATTTTAGCCACTGTTTCTTCATCGATAACAAAGAACTTATCTAATGAATTAATTCTTGTCTCAATATAATCCTCAATTGCCTCTGTAACCTGAATATTTTTTCCTTTGATTGAATATTTCATTCCAATCACCCTTTCGTTTAACTTCTATAATTACTCTTATTATAACTGTTTTTTCAAATTAGTAAAGTGATGTACCTATAATTTACTAATCATATTTAGCTGGTATAAAAGCCCCAAAAATTTCTCGCGATGAAGTTACATTAATAAATGCCTTATCATCCAATTCAAATATTTTTTCTTCAATATTCTTAATTTCGTAAGTTGAGATTACCGTATAAATAAAAAATTTATCATCTCTTGAATAACCACCTTGTGCCGGTAAAATTGTAACACCGTGAATACCATTATTTACTAAATAGTTAACAACTTCATCACCAGCAGAAGTAATAATAGCTAGGGTTACCCTTTGATAACGCACATGAATTGTATCAATAACTTGTGAAGAAATAAAAGTTGCTATTAAGGTATAAACCGCAATATCCACATTAAAGAAGAAAGCTGAACTCATTACAATAAGACCATTTAACATTAACATATAATTTCCAGCCGATTTTTGTTTTTTCACTGACATATACAAGGCAACAAAGTCAGTACCTCCTGTTGAGGCACCTGCTTCAAGAGCCAATCCTACTCCTAGTCCAAGAATTACTCCACCAACAATAGCATTTAATAAAATATCATCCAAAGTAATTATTTGCGGAATAATTGTAATAAACAACGAAGTTAAAACAACATTAACAAACGATAATAGTGTAAATCGCTTCCCTACATTAAAATAACCTAAAATAGCTAAAGGAACATTAGCGACAAAAAGAAATACCGCTAAAGGAAAAGCACCACCAGTTAAGTTGTTAACAATTAAACCAATCCCAGTTAATCCACCAGATAAAAGTCCGCTTGGAGTATAAAAGTTATTTAAAGCAAATGCTTGAAATAGTGCTGATAAAAATAAAAAAGCACCAATTTTAATAATATTCTTTCTACTCATATAAATCATCTTCTTTCTTCTAATCCATGAATGACAGAAAAAATACTATCATCCTTTTCATTCTATTTTAAACGTTTCTCAATTATTTTTGAGATAATATAAACTATCACTAATAATATCAAAGCAATTAAAGCATTATAGGGCTTATCAATAAAGTCAATCAATGATGAACCTATATATGATAATAAACCTATTGAAACAGCCTTAGAGACAATAACAGCATATAAAAACTCTCTTTTTCTCATCCTTGATAATGCACAAGCATAATTAATTAATGAGGTAGGTAAAAATGGTAATGACATCATCACCATGATTGAACTTAACCCACGATATTCAATCCAATTCATAAAACGAATAATTCTCTTATGTTTCTTCAAAAAGTTTGAATCTTGGAATTTATCAGTGAAAAAAGTTCTAATCAACACAAAAACAATTAATGTCCCTGAAACTGAACCAATATAAGTAAATATAAATCCCATAAAGCCATAATTATTAATATTAATACCGGCGATTGCAATTAAAGGAAGCGATGGGAATATTGCTTCTAAAAGAGCCATTCCAATCGCTCCAATGATACCAAATTGGCCAAAGAACAGGACAATATTAGTAATAATTTCATGAATTTCTTTAATAGAATCCATCGATCATTGTCATCTCGTTTCTTTTTTGTTCTAATTCACAATATTTTTGGTATTGCATTCTTATTGTAAAAGTTGAAAATACAACTTCTAAAACTGATCTATCTTTAAATTTGATATAGCTTTGACCATCTAATTCATAACAAGTTAAATAATTACTAGCTTTTATCCATAAACAATCACTGTTAGCAGGTGAAGCTAAAGGA
This sequence comes from Erysipelotrichaceae bacterium OttesenSCG-928-M19, assembly GCA_030265585.1. Classification (GTDB taxonomy): domain Bacteria; phylum Bacillota_I; class Bacilli_A; order JAJDGJ01; family JAJDGJ01; genus JAJDGJ01. The sequence continues at coordinate 10,381 of JAJDGJ010000002.1, forward strand.
ATCAAATAATCATTGAGGCTAGCAATATAAATTGGTACCTTCTTTGAACGAGGTAACATTTTTTTACTAGCAGCCATATTTCCTTTAAAGGTTGCTCCACATGATAAGCATAATCGCTCTAAATAGTAGTCTATCTTTTCATTTAACTCTCTCTTTTCTCCATTTTTATACAGATAAACTTTGTTGTTATCTGTATATATGACATTAAAATTCAATATCACGATCTCCTTTTTAGTAATTTAACTAAGCAGTCGAAATATTACGTAAATAATTCCTCTAATGTATCATTAATATATTTTTGCATTTCCTTGATTCGAGCTTTTACTGCTGCTTGAGAATCGCTAAGTGCTGAAATATAAAACTTTAATTTTGGTTCTGTACCGCTAGGTCTAATCGCTATCCAACCCTTATCTTTTAATAAAATTTTAACAGCATTTTCTTGCGGTAGCATTATTTTTATTTCCTCATCTTCGCGATAACGGATTTGTTTTTCATAGTCGTTAAACTCAATAATCTCTGAACCAGCAATCTCTTCTAAATCTTCATTTCTAAAATATTTCATGATACTATCTATCTTTTCTTGTGCTGTTTTTGAATCCAAAATTATTGAAATTTGTTTATTTTGATAATAACCAAATTCTTTATATATTTCGTCAAGAACATCAAGTAATTCCTTATTATATTTCTTATAGTAATTAATCATTTCAATAATAACAAGTGTCGTTGAAACAGCATCTTTATCACTTACATAGCTGTTAGTTAAGAAACCAAGACTCTCTTCATAGCCAAATTCAAACTGATATTCCTCAGTTTGAACAAATTCATTAACTAGAGCACCAATATACTTGAAACCTGTTAATACTGAAATATTGAATAAGTTATACTTTCTTGCAATTTCTTTTCCTAAATCACTAGTAACAATCGTATCAATTAAAAGTGAATTATCTTTTAGTAAGCCTTGTTTTTGACGACTGTCTAAAATATAGTTTAATAAAATTGCACCTAGTTCATTACCACTAAGTAATTTGAACTCATTATTTGTTTTACGGACACATAACCCAATACGATCTGCATCAGGATCAGTGGCAATTACATAATTAATTTTCAACTGATTAGCTTTTTCAATGCCTAATGTAAAAGCATTGAATTCTTCTGGATTTGGTGATGGACATGTTGTAAATTCTGAATCAGGAACCATTTGTTCATTAACACTAAAAACATGAGTAAACCCTGCTCTCTCAATTGCTTTAGGAATGATTGCTGCTCCTGTCCCATTTAATGGTGTATAGACTATTGGTGTATCTCTAAAATCTAAGTCTTTATTTATTAAGCAATCAACTGCTTTTTCTATGAAGATACTATCATCTTCAAGAAAATAAATTAAATCCTCATTATTTTCAAAATTTTCAATATCTATTTCTAATTCATTTTTAATATCGCTAATATAAGAGGCTATTTTGGTCGTCTCATTAGGTAATATTTGACAACCGCCACTATCATATATTTTATAACCATTATATTCTTTAGAGTTATGACTAGCAGTAATATTAATACCTGCACAACATTTCAATTCCTTTATCATAAATGATAATTGTGGTGTTGGCCTCATATCATTAAATATATACACTTTAATTTGTTCGCGCGCAAATAGATTTGCGACTAAAGCTGCAAACTCCTGTGAGAATTTACGATTATCATAGGCTACAACTATTCCCCTTTCATAAACAGTTGGATACTTATCTTTGAGATAAGATATAAAACCTAGGGTTGTTTTTGCAACTACATAATGATTCATGCGATTACTTCCTGGTCCTATCTTAGCTCTCAAGCCTGCTGTACCAAAATCCAGTTTTTTTGAAAAAGCTTCCTCAATCTCATTTTTATCCATTAAAAATAATTTTTCCTTAATATCTGGATTAATTGTATAAGATTCAAGCCATTTCAAATATTCGTTATTTTTCATGATGTCACCCGTCCTTGTTTTCCATTATATCAAATAATAAAGTCATAATAAATGGATTTTATTAAATAGTTCACATTTATAAGCAAAAAAGCGCGAAATAAAAGAGGTAGATATAGTATCTACCCCATATTTGATCAATTACTATTTTAAGCGTTTCTTCGATAATAGTAAATTGTTAGTGAAAAGGCAAAGACTAAACTAATACTTACCATAAGTAAATTAGAATTACCTGTATTAGGTACTGTACTAATAAGTGGTTCATATTTATTTACAAAAACTATTTTATCAAGATTAGTTTTAGCACCATTGTTTTCAATTGTAATATTTTTTTGTAAAGCTCTACCATCAAAGGTAATATCTACTATTATAGTATATTTTGAGGTATCGTAAACAAATTCTTTATTATTACCAGCAACTTCGCTTAATGTATATGTATATGTTCCTAATTCTGTATAAGTTATTTCACCAAATTCAATGCCTCCTGCTTTAGCTTGCACAGTCTTAGTATTCCCATTGCTACCTTCTGGCATTGGAGCATTTTCACTTCCTACCATTGTGAATGTAAATGTACTATCAGGTGCATTATTACCAGTAACCTTCTTTTCTATTGGCGGATCGATAAGCAGTGGTGGATAATTATATGCTTCAACATTAACAGCTTCACTTGGATTAAATGGAATCGTTACTACATAAACACGATCTCCCTCGACAGGCATCATTAAGTAACCATCAGGAGCCGCAATTTCTTTAAAATAATATGTTCCTGGAATCAAATTCTCAATAGTAATCTTGCCCTCGGCATTTGATTTCAAATCATTATACATAACTTCATCTTTTTCATTATAGAATTCGAACTCCGCATTTTCTAAGCTATTATCGCTCTCATCAAGTTTAGTTAAAATAGCAGTTCCTCTAATAATTGGATTGATTGCTGAAACACTTACTTCCTCACTTGGATTATGAATAATAGTAAACTCGATATTATTTGCTTCCTTACTATACCCTGTTGGTGCCTTTGTTTCAATAAAGTAATAGTCATCAGGAACCAAATCAGCAACATTTATTTTACCACTAGTATTTGTTACATAAGAACCTATTTTAGCGCCCTCATCATTAAACAAATCGAACTCTGCATCTTGTAGAGTATTACCTAAATCATCACTCTTAGTAAGTTCAACACTTCCTTTAATGATTTCATTAACTGCAGATACACTCACAGTTTCAGTTGGATTATGAGCGATTGTAAACTCAATATTACTTGAATCTTGAATATACCCTGTTGGTGCACTAGTCTCTACAAAATAATAATCATCTGGAATTAGATTATTAACAGTAATCAAGCCACTACTATTAGTTTCATAAGAACCTATTTTAGTGCCCTCATCATTAAACAAATCAAACTCTGCATCTTGTAGAGTATTGCCTAAATCATCACTTTTAGTAAGTTCAACACTTCCTTTAATGATTTCATTAACTGCAGATACACTAACTGTTTCTGTTGGATTGTGAGCAATTGTAAACTCGATATTACTTGAATCTTGAATATAACCTGTTGGTGCACTAGTTTCTACAAAATAATAGTTATCTGGAATTAGATTATCAACAGTAATTTGTCCGTTACTATTAGTTTCATAAGAACCAATTTTAGTGCCTTCATCATTAAACAAATCAAACTCTGCATCCTGTAAGGTATTATCTAAATCATCACTTTTAGTAAGCTCAACACTTCCTTTAATGATTGGATTAATTGCTTCTAATTTCACTGTTTCAGCTTGATTTGCTGTTATCGTAAATGTCAATGGAGCAGTAATAGCTGTATAACCAGTAGGAGCTGCAACCTCAGTAAAGCTATAGCTACCTGGATTTAAATTAGTTATTTCAATTTTACCACTAGTGTTTGTTGAATATGTTGTTTCAATTCCTAGTGGATCAGTTAATTTGAAGTCCACTTCTTTTAAAGTATTACCTAAATCATCTTTTTTAACTAATTCAACTGCACCACCAATAACCTTATTATCAATTTCAAAAATACCATTTAAAATACCATCAGTTGTTGTTTCTGAATAAGAGTTTGTAATTTCAAATAAACTATAATTAATATTACTATTACTCTCATTTACTAGATATGTTATTTTATTACCCTCATTATCATATTGATTTACAACCCCAAAATCTGCAGTTAGATTTGTTAATGAAATCGTTGAACTCTTTATCTTTAAATCATTAATACTTAATGCTGATTCATCTACATCATCTGTATCTGGGTTATCAACTGGAGTAAGTTCTCCTGTTGCACTATTAACTAAAACAGTTTTACTATTATATAAATCAACTGTAATATTACCTGTGACAATATTGCCCAGTAAAGTATTAATATCTCCAGCTGAAATAGTAGTACCACTAGCATCTAACCATGTTTTCTCGGCTTTAAGCTTAACTGGACTCCAAGTATTAGTTACTTCAAAAGTATAAATTGTTTGATCACTGACAACTTCACTAGTTACTTGAATATCTTTAGTAAAGTTTGGATTATTTGCTTCAGTAAGTGTATATGTTAATGATGGATCTAATTCTTCTATCGTTTTTGTTCCTGAATAACCAATTGATGTATTTTCAGTAATTGGTAATGAGAATGTATCTTCATATTTTTGTGTTCCATTACTATCTTTTCCAATTAATGTAAAATCAAATGTTTTATTATTATTAACTGATTCAAAATATGCTCGGGAATTATTATCTGTTAAACCATTTAAATCAACACTTTTATTAATTATCACTTTTGAATCTGGCACTTCTGCGGCTACACTGACACTTACTGATTCAGGTCTAACAACAATATTATTAGCTACGTTACCAAAATGATATTTATAGCCAAATGTATTATTAGCAACACTATCTGATATATTATAATCTTCTGTTTTCTCACCTAAATGAGCGTCGAATGAAGCCTCAATTTTCCCCATATTACTAATAATTACATCAGGATCTGTAATTGTAACTCTAATAGCAGTTGCTTTATTAAAATCCTTACCAGCAGCTGATGCACTAGTTTCAGTAAACCATCTTCCTGACTGACTTACACCATCAGTATCTTGTTCTGTGAATACATCATCACATCCCCCAAAGAAATATTCAACTAAATATTGGCCTTCATCTAGAGCTACAATTGCTGAGTCAGCTGATTCTTTGTATTTAACCTCAAAGTTTCCATCACCTTGTAATCTTACTGCAGCTTCAGAGTTTCTTTTTGCAGTAGGTTTATTTGCTGTAATATCACCTATAGTTGGCAATCTATCAATCAACACTACCTTTGAACCAACAGCATCTTTTTTATAACCCTCTACTCCTAAAGTATATCTAAAAATATTTGTGCGTGATTCAAGGTTTAAAAGACGATCTTCAGGCTGTTCAACAGTAGGTTTAGTTATTGTATTTTCAGCATTTGAAACTGTTTTATATGATGATATTCCGTATGTTCCATAAACATCAGTACTTATACTATCTTTAACATAATGTGATTTACCTTTTAAATCATCAATATACTCACTAATATCACTAAATAAGTGTTGGTATCCTTTCCAAGCTGTTGTATATAAATTATTAGCACTTGCAGTTACAACATTGCCATAGAAGTCTTGGTTACTTTGTTGTAAAGGTACAAAATAAACTTCTGGACTATATGATGTAAATCTATATTGTTCAGTTGTCGCTAAAACAGTAAAGGCTGCATATGACCCCTTATTATATGTTGCATTAACTGTCCAAATTAATGTTTGTTGTCCATCTTCACTAGTTTTTACAATTGGATCAGATAACCAACTAGGTTTATTTTTATTATAGACTGTCGATGTATCTGTATTTGTAGTATTAGCTGGTGTTGATCTTATATATTGTCTATCTGGATTATCTACATCAAAAGCAACACCTGAAGGTAATACCAAAACAATTTGTGATCCTGGTAGAATACTTGTCGTTGCATTAGTTCCATTTCCAATTTTAATTGTATATGCAATATCCTCTCCTGGATTAATTGGTGTCAAATTTTTTATATAATCAGATACTGATATTGTTCCTGAATCATCTTTAACAATTTGTGTCGAAATATCTACTCCTGGTGCTAATGAATTATCAGTATAAGTTACATTAACACTTGCATAATATCTTCTTGTCGTATTAACATCATTATCCCAGTTTCCTGATGGATCAAGTGGATCATCATCTGTACTTGAACTGCCACCATCTTTAAGATTTAAATTTACGTTGTTTTTTGTATAGAAACCAAAAGCATTTCCTGTTCCTGTTATTGAATTAGTTTGCGTTTCTATCATCTCAGCATTTGCTGCTTCTTTATCAACAATTGTTGAATAAGTAAGTTCAATTGAACTATTTGCCGGAATAACGATATCTCCATTATAAATTAAACGTTCGCGATCCTCTAAATCTGGTTTAACAAATTTATCAAATGATAACTTATTTTCATCAATGTTATCTGTTCCTATTTTAAGCGTTCCTTCTTTATAATTCTCATAATAAGGTAAAATATCTACAAATCGTGAAATGGTATAATCTGCAGCACCAGTATTTTTAATTACTATTTTATAACTACGTCCTTCTGTAGCCCCATCAATATTAAAAGCAGTATTACCACTTGTCACAGTCTTAACTACACTTCCATAGAAGAAATTGTCATTAATTAATTTTATTTCACTTGTTTGTTCAATACTAGCTTTTGTTGATTCACGACCATCTTCATCAGCTGTTGTATCATCAGTTATTGTCCCATTTTTATATAATAGTTCACTATCATTATTATTAGTAAATACCTTAACTGTATTAATTTGCGGTAATGTTGTATTTGCTTCTGCAATATTTGAAGTATCAGCTACTAAATCATATTCGAATTCATACATAAATGTTTCTACTTTTTGAAATTCAGTACCTACATAATTACCAGCTGTTAATTGTAAAGGTTTATTCCAAACAACTTTAAGAGTATCATTTTTCCCATCGTCATTTGTATCAACATAGGTTAAAGTATAATTTTTAGCATCTGCACTCAAATCTAAAGGTATCTTTGTTTCTGTACCATCTGTATAGTCACTAGGATTATCATCAACATTACCAGATGTATCATATTCAACCTTATAGTAATTTATTTTAAATGAGCCATCAACATATGTCATATTGCTTGGCAATTTATCCATTATTGCTTCAAAAGAAATATGACGATTAGCCTTAATATGATCATTTGACATTGAAACAGTATAAGTAACTACATCACCATTCTCAACTCTTGTTGTTGAATGATTATTAGACACAGCTGTAGCCGCTTTAGTCAAATCTACCATTCCTTGAATATTTTCATTGGCATTAATATGCCATGTGTCACTACAAATACCCTTTGCCAGATTATTATATGTTAATAAACACTCATTAATAATTTCATTTTCTTTTGTATCATATTCCATATCATCTGTTGGTGAAACGTTTTGGGCAACTTGTAATGTATAAACAAAGACGACAGTTTCTCCTACTTTAATTGTATTACCTGCACCTATATTAATTGAAAATGTTTTATCATTTGGATTAGGATCAGTAATTGTTACTAATTCTGGATTAAAATTAGTAGCATTAGTTGCTATTGTTGCCGCTCCTTGAAGTCCCTTAACTGAAATACTCTCACCAGGTTTTAAAGCCGCTAAATTGTATGGATTATTTAAATTTAATAGTTTTGTATAATTTGAATTAATTCCCGCATCAGCATCATAGCGCAATAATTCATCATCGAAAGTATCCGTTATTACAACATCATCAACCCAATCTTCTTGAGAACCATTTGTTACTTTCAATGTATATAAGATAACATCACCACCATATGGAGCACTGTTCCACGGACTTTTTACATCTGTTGGAACACTAGCATTACTATGATACTTGATTACATCTGTTTCAAGATCCTTACCAATAGGACCCCAGTAAAACAATCCTTCACCATTTTTCATGCCATCTAAATATGAGTTAAATTCATTACCAATTGTCGTTTGTCTAGTATAACCTTCTTTTACAGCCATCGTATATGTTAGATAATAAGTATGACCTTCAGGAATGACAATATCTTGTTTAAACTTTATATTAATTATCCCATTATTAACAACGATAGTTGGCTCTCCACCTGGAAAACTTATTGGGCTACTACTTCCAGTTCTAGGATCAGTACTCCATAATTTTAAATTCAATGCATTACTATTATTTAATAGTTTTGAATCGATTTGTGTTGTTCCATCTACTGTTGTTGTCGTTCCATTATATAATTCTAAATAATCACTAGTGTAGTGATCAAGAATTTGATCAACTCTTAAAGATGCACCTTGATGACTATCAAGATTAAGAATAAATTCAATAACATCTCCTGGTTTTGGTGTGCTTTTTTCAGTAGTACCTCCTAAATTAATCCCTGATTTATCAGATTCATATAAACCTGCTTGATTAAATGGTTTCAATTTATAAGTAAAATCAACCTCAGATTTTGACTTCTTTTCTGTATCTCCATTAGTATAGGTTAAATTAGCATTATTCTTAACTATTACACCATCTTTGGATAAATCATTTTGATCCACCACTTGATAACTAATATAATGTCCACGATTAATTGTTAAGCCAGTTGCTAAAGTGTTAGTGATTGTTATTTTACTAACATTAGCACCATTTGCTATATCGATAGTTGTTCCATTATTTAAATTTGTTCGATTAATTGTTGCAGTACCATCACTATATTCAACAACAACATTCCATTTACCATGAACTCCTGAAATATTTGCCGTGTATATTTTTGTAGGAATAATCTTTGCTGGATCATAGTCAACCCCAGCCACTTCAGTATATTGTAAATTAACTGCTGTTGTATTCTTATTTTGAATTTGTTCTGCACCAACTTCATAAACAACTGTATCACCTGGATATGCAGAATATGGTGCGACCATATCATTTGTTGATTTACCTGCAATAGAAACTATTTTTTTCTCCGTATCTTTATAAGATGCTACAGGATCTTCTTGGGCTATTACGCGATAAGTAAAATTCATTGCTGGCATAGCTGCTTGTCCAACATCTTTCTTGCCATTAGCATTCAAAACAGTCTCAGCATCTAATTTAACAGCTGGTTCTACTTCATGATTGCTTGCTACTTGAGTTATACTAAAAGTTTTATTGCTTCCACCCTCCATAGCTGCTAATGAAGCACATGTACCATCAATTTGAGCACCAGTTATTTTAAATGCAAAAGTTGGAGCTGCTAATTGGGCTGCAGTATTTGAATTAGAAATTGTTTTCTCTATTGAAAATCCAGTAACTTTACCTTGAGCATTCTTTATTAATTTTACAACACCAGGATCTAAGGCATTACCACTTGAATCAGTAAACATTGACTCATCTATTTTTATTAAAGGGCATGTTTCATCAATACTATCCATCGGTAATTGATAAGTATTTCTAAATGTAAAAGATTTAGCATAACTAGTTCCAAATACAGCAGAATCACTACTATAATTTGGTGTGGCAGGATTTGGTGTAGCTTTAACTGTAAAAGCTAGAGGTGTTGCTAGTGTAGCAACACTTGGTGCTTCTAATTCTGTTCTTGAAGCACTTTGACCACCGCCAGTTACTGCTAATGTCGCATTATTCCAATTTAATTTCTCTGTATTAGCCACAAAGCTACTAGCTGAATCACCAGAAATATTCTTGTTATTACTTAAGTTAAAGACAGCTGCCTTAAAAGGAAAAGTTGTTCCATCAGGCGTGATACCATTTTCAAATGGCGTTACAAAAAAAGTTAATGTATCTCCTGCCGAAATTGATAAGTCAGCCTCACTAATCATCCAATAGTAGCGATTGCTTGCTCCATCAGCTGGCACTGCGTTTGGATCAGTTGCCGTTCCCTCGACAAGGCTCCAATTGCTATTTGCCATTCTCGAAACACTACCCTCAAAATCACCAGGAATGGTAATTCTGATTGCAAACTTACCTTTTTCTATTTTATCTGGACCATTTGGATCACTTGGCGAAATACTATACATTACAAAAAAGGCAGATTGCTCACCACTTTCAATTGTATATGGAGCGCCATTAGAATTGTCAGCAAGATTTCCGGAAATGACCTGGAAACTTGTCCCATCAGACATTTGCCATTCTGTTGCATAACTATCTGCTGCATCAACTTTACTTGATGAAGCTAATCCAAGCCACAATGAAAAAACTAAGATGCAAATAAACAGCGTAGTCCTTAAAATAAAATTACTAAATTTTCCCATTTTTACGACCTCTATTTTCATAATTTTCCTATACTTCCATTTTTAGTACATAAAATTCATATAAAATACACTTATTCACCTTAATTATATAATTAAAAGAGCCGAAAAGCAACATTTTTATGCGATTATTTAGTCTTTTTTTTCACACAACCAATAAAATATTTATCATTAAAAAATAATCAAAAAAGCACAAAAAAAGTGTTGTTTATAAACAACACTAACACTTCTATAATTTGTTAAAGTTTTTTAATAATTATTGACACTTAATAGTTTGAATGCTGTGGCTTGAGCAATAACTAATTTTGCCAGTGAGATTCGATATGGTGAACAAGAAACATAATCTAAACCATATTTGTAACAAAGTAAAACTGAATTAGTTTCACCACCATGCTCACCACAAATACCAATTTTTAAATTAGGTTTTACTGCTCTACCTTGATCAACAGCCATTTTAATTAGCTTACCAACACCTTGATCATCTAATTGAGCGAATGGATCACATGGCAAGATTTTCTTTGATAAGTATTCATTTGAAAACTTAGAGAAATCATCTCTAGAGAAGCCATAAGTCATTTGTGTTAAATCATTTGTTCCAAATGAGAAGAAATCACTATGTTCAGCTAGTTCATCGGCAACTAAACAAGCACGAGGTGTTTCAACCATAATACCGATATTATAATCTAACTTAGCATTTAAACTTTCTATTTCTTTATCCACTTCAATTACAATCATTTTTCTTAATCTTTCCAATTCACTTCCTGTTACAACAAGTGGAATCTTAATTTGTGGAACAATATTAATCCCTAACTCATTATTAACTTCAATTGCTGCACTAACAATCGCACGTGCTTGCATTTCGTAAATTTCTGGATATGTAATTGCTAGACGACAACCACGGTGTCCTAACATTGGATTAACTTCCTCTAGGCTTTTTGATCTTTCAATAATTGTTTGTTCTGAAATATTCAATTTAGCAGCTAATTTTTTAACATCCTCAGGTGTGTGTGGTAAAAACTCATGTAGAGGTGGATCAAGTAATCTAATCGTAACTGGTAATTCTTTCATTACATGATAGATCGCTTTAAAATCTTCTTTTTGATAAGGATATAATTTATCTAAAGCTTTAATTCTTGTTGCTTCATCATCCGCAAGAATCATTCTTTGCATATCATAAATTCTTTCCTCACCAAAGAACATATGTTCAGTACGACATAAACCAATTCCCATTGCACCAAAGTCTAATGCTTTTTGAGCATCAACTGCATTATCAACATTGGCTCTAACTTCCATCAAAGCGTATTCATCAGCCCATGTCATTAACGTTTTAAACTGGTCAGGAACCACATTTGTTTCTGTTTCAATTTTTCCATCATAAACATTACCAGTTGAACCATCAACTGAAATCCAATCACCTTCATTATAGATACGATCACCAATTTTAACTTGACGCTTTTTATAATCAAGTTCAATATTTTGACAACCAACAATACAGATACGTCCCATACCACGTGCCACAACTGCGGCATGAGATGTCATACCACCTGTTGAAGTTAAAACAGCTTTACAGTGAATCATTCCTTCGATATCCTCAGGCGTTGTCTCATGTCTTACTAAAATTGTTTCTTCACCTTCACCAGCTTTTTCTGCAACTGTTTGGGCATCTAAATAAATACGTCCATTTGCCGCTCCTGGCGAAGCTGGCAATCCTTTTGAAATAGGTTGTAAATCTTTAATAACATTATTATCAAATGATGGATGTAATAATTGTTCTACCTGTTCAGGTTGTACACGAGTAAGAGCTGTAATTTTATCAATTGTTCCTTCATTAAACATATCAATTGCAATCTTTAATGCAGCCATAGCTGTTCTTTTTGCTGAACGTGTTTGTAGAAAATATAATTTACCATTTTCAATTGTAAACTCAACATCTTGAACATCTTTATAACTAATTTCCATCTTTTTAACAATTTCAAATAACTCTTGATAAACTTCTGGCATTTCCTCACTTAATTTATTTAATGGCATTGGTGTTCTAATTCCCGCTACAACATCTTCACCTTGAGCATTGATTAAATACTCACCAAATAATTCGTTATCTCCAGTTACTGGATTACGCGTAAATAAAACTCCTGTTCCTGAAGTATCTGAGAAATTCCCAAAAACCATTGACTGGATATTAACTGCCGTTCCAATGCTATGAGAAATATTATGCAAATCACGATAGATAATGGCACGTTTATTTTGCCATGATTTGAAAACAGCCTCAATAGCCATTTTTAATTGAACTCTAACATCTTGGTAGAAATCTTCATGAATAACATCTTTAACAATTTCTTTGTAACCCGCAATAATTTCTTTAAGCGATTCAACATTTAATTCATTGTCTTGAACAAAACCATAATTTGCTTTAATCTCATCCAATTTATCTTCAAAAATATCTCGAGGAATTTCTAAGACAACATCCGAGAAAATTTGAATAAAACGACGATAACTATCTAAAGCGAAACGTTCATTATTAGTTTTTTGTGCTAATACTTTTACTGTTTCATCATTTAAACCTAAATTTAAAACTGTATCCATCATTCCAGGCATACTAACTGGCGCTCCACTACGAACTGAAACTAATAATGGATTTTCTAAACCACCAAATGTTTTTTGCGTTAACTCTTCAATAGTTTCTAAACTTTCATCAATTTGTCTTTGTAATTCTTCTGATATTTTACAATCATTTTCATAATACTCATTACATGCTTGTGTCGTAATCGTAAAACCTTCTGGAACAGGTAACCCTTTATTAGCCATATAAGCTAAATTAGCTCCTTTTCCACCTAAAAGATTGACCATACTACGATTCCCTTGATTAAATAAATATGTGTACTTGATACTTGCCATTCTCTCACCTCATTTTAAATTTTACAAGTCTAATATAACACACTTTGAAAACGCTTACAAGTGCAAACAAAAATTTTACTTATTTTGTTTATAGATATCAAAAAAAAGAAAGTGCGTATAGAAAATAATTTGTATACGCTCTTTTACTCATTATAAATTTTGATATCCTAAAGACACTAAATATAATTATAAACACTAAATATAATTATAAAATAAGTGATCTAAATTTCATTATTATAATAATATTAAGTTTCTGTCTTATTTTCACAAGAAATTGGTTGTTATTAGAAAGTATTAATTCCCTTGTTCTACAATATAATTAAACTCAATCGTTTCTGGACATTGTAAAGATTCATCTTTTTTAGGTTCTAGTATTACACTCAAAGAAATTAACCCGTCTTTATCATTTTGTCTTACTTCCAAATTATATTCAATTTCCTCATCAATAACACAAGATATTGATTTTCTCATTATGCTAGCACTAAAACTACCATTTAAAGTAAACTTATCACTTTTATCATCATTTACTACTAAATTTTTTAAATCATCTTTAGTGAGTTTATTGGAAAATATTTTTAAACGATTTATATCTTCAACTGGTTTGTTATAATAGTCCATAAACATTCCTAAATTAAATTTATATGTAGTTGTTGAATAAGTTGAATTATTATTCACTCCTTGTATAACAATGCAATTAGCATAGTCTTGATTTTTAGTATCTAACTCTTTGCTATTAGCCAAGTCATAATTACTATCATTTACTTTAAACGCAATTAAAAAATCCATATGTGAGTTATCAAATATACTTTCATAATCTTTTTTGAAAAATGAAGTCCCATATATTTTTAAGTAAAGATTTTCTTTTACTTTCAAATCTTTTTCGGTTAGTTGATTAGCTTTTTCTAATTCTTGATAACGATATTTATTAATATCATAAAGTGCCTTTTCAACCTCATACGGTGATTTAGCATTGTAAATATTTAAAAAATTATCTACAATATCTTTTTTGTCCAATTCTTTTGTTGTCTCTGTTTGAGAACTACAAGCAATATTTACCATAACCATTAATAAAATCAACACAACTCTTCTTAGTATTCTCATTACTATCTCCCTTTTCTTTTCATCTACTAAATCTATTCTAGCATAAGTAATATTTATTAACAATTAACACAAGCTAATAGTAAAACAAATGTATTTTAATTGTGAAAAAAAGTCTGTTGTGGTAGAATTAAGAGGTAATAACAAATAAGGTGTATTTCACTTAATAGGGAATCTTGTTAAGCAAGAGCTGTCCCAGCAACTGTAAAGCTGATTAACTAATATTAAGCCACTGAATAATTATATTTGGGAAGGCATTAGTTGAAATGAAGCTAAGCCAGTAGACCTGCCTTATGATAAAGTCCTGGGTATGACATACTATTATGTCTTTTTAATACCTAGTAATAGGTATTTTTTATAAAAAACTCCAAAGAAAATGCTCTCTATTTTAAACTATTTAACTTAGGATGTTATTACAAAGAAAGAACCTTTGCTCAGGGTTCTTTTTTAATATTATTCTTTTAAACTAATTAAATAACATACGTAAACACAGGCCAAAAGATCAGCACTACCACCACAACTAATTCCATTATTGAGACAATACTTATCAAATTCAAGATACCTCGTTTCATCTTCAATAATATTAGTAGCATATTCTTTAATTTCAAGTAGTTTATTATAGCCTGCTCTTTTAACAATGGTTGTATCATCAAGACTACTAATAATTAATAAAAAGGTTTGATTATTATCTAAGGTTCTTTGATAGAAAGGTAAGTACTCATTAAATAGTAAGGGGTAACCATCAAAAGCAACTTTTCTAATACCTGCAATCTGATAATGATGGTAAATCTTAACACCATAATTATTTTGATAAGCTGATTCTTTAAAGTCATTATAGATATTCTTTGTTAGTCTTTGAATTTCTGATGACATTTTATTTAAAGTCTTTACATTTTTATAGGCTGCTAAAAATAATAATAAACTAAAAATAGCTCCTTTATAAGTATTAATATTATTTGTTCTTTTAAACATTGCTTTTTCAATATTATAACCTAGCGTACGCAATTGTTTAAAATCAGTAGTATCAATTTTTTCTAAATCATTAAACATCTCATAGATCGCTTCAATACTATTAATAAAGGTAAATTTATCCATATCCTTATGTGCTCCATTACTATTAATAGTTACCGTTCCAAAACTATATTCTTTACATAATTCATTAATTAAACCAAAAAGAACTAAATTACTAAAGACACTATTACTAAAGACATCATCAATGACTATTTTCTTAAAATATTCTTTAATTTCAGAAATAGAATGTCTTTGTAGACGAGCACAAACCTTAGCATCGGCAGCACATAAATAGCATTTTCGTGCTGAATAATTTAAATCCACCCTTGATATTTGTTGTTGACCAGTAAAAACATCAAGATCAACTAAACGACCTATAAAACTATTCTCTAAGACAATTGTCTCTTTCTTTATTATTAGAGCATCATCATCAATGAGACAATAGAAAATAAGACCTTCTAAAGTTAAAGAAACTTCATAGTCAACTAATTCAAAACGCTTCTTTAAAAGAAAAAAGAATTTAAGACAAAGATAATTTGTATAAAGATTTCTTTTATCACTAGAAGGATAATTAGCCTTAATAACAACTAAAGTATAATCATTATCCTTAAGCAAATTCTTTTGATACCATGCTCTTTGTTCTCGTTGCTGTAATAATAAATCGGCTTGCTTCAAAATAGACCTCCATTAAAAATAGTGCACAGTGGCACTATTTCTCTTCCTCTTTAGATTCTTCCTCTTTCTTATCATCTTTCTTAAAGATTAATTTTACCAATTCAATCTTATTATCTACAATCTCAACAGGCTTGAAAACTAAATCATCAATAACAACAGTACTATTTTCAACATTATCAGGCAAATCACCTAAACTATCAATAAGTAAACCTGCAATCGTATCGTAGTCCTCATTAGTGTCATCTAATTCTAAATCTAATTCATCATTTAAATCTGAAATTGTTACATAACCTTTAATCAAATAAGTATATTCATTTTCCTTAACTATTTCATCATATTCATCAAATTCATCTTCAATTTCGCCAACGATTTCCTCAACTAAATCCTCCATAGTTACAATTCCTGAAACACCACCATATTCATCAATTAAGATAGCAATATGTTTTTTGTTATTTTGAAGTTCTGTAAATAAAACATCAATATTTTTCCTTTCAGAAGTAAAATATGGTTCTTGAATAATCTCAGTTAAATCAATATTATCAAAGCCTACTTCATAAGCCTTAACTAATAAATCCTTCATATATAAAATACCAATTACATTGTCTGCATCATCTTTGTAGACAGGAACTCTTGAAAACATCGCATCGAAATATTCATCATAATATTCAGTAAAAGGTTTATCAATATCAATAAATAACACATTCTTACGTGATGTCATAACATCTTTAGCGAGTTTATCATCGAATAGAAAAACACTTTCAATCATTTCTTTACCTGTTTCATTAAGTAAGCCATGTTTTGTCCCTATTTCCAATAACTGATTAATTTCTTCCTCAGTTACTTGTTCCTCAACCTTGTTTGTATCAATCTTAAGTAATCTCATAAAAAAGTTAGTTGACATTGATAAAATCTTAACAAAGAATGCTGAGATTTTTGAGACAAAAGTAATTATATAAATTGAATTTAAGGCAATCGTTTCTGGTTTTTGTAAAGCGATTCGTTTTGGAACCAATTCACCAAAAACTAAAGTAAAGTAAGATAAAATTAAAGTAATGATTATAATTGCAATTGTTTGACCACTAGGAATACCTAGATTAGTAAATATTTTTTCTAGTGGTGCGGATAAGCTTGAAGCGGCAAAAGCTGAAGATAAAAATCCAGCTAAAGTAATTCCAACTTGAATTGTCGATAAGAACTTATTTGGATCTTCTAAAATTTTGTTCAAGGCAATTGCTTGCTTATTTCCTTTCTCTGCTAAAGTATTAATTCTATTTTTGTTTACGGATACTATGGCCATTTCAGACATTGCAAAAAACGCATTAACAAAAATTAGTATTATAATTACTATTAGCTGCTGAATGGACCCCGGCTCGAATTCCATATATCATTCTCCTTTGTTTCAATGATATTATATTATCATATCGCTATTATTTGTCAACTGATGTTAAAAAAAGAACATATTGAAAATAAATAATAAATAAAAAGACATTTTCTAACAATTGACATTATCTTTAAATATCATATAATTTTTAACAAGAGGTGATATTAGTGTTTTTTAAGAAAAATAAAATTACTTTAACAAATGATTGGACAACATATTCAACAACAATTGATGATAATGAAGCAATCATTCATCTTGATTTAGCAGCATATAATGAAGTTAATTTACAGTACAATCATACTTATGTAATCATCCTTAAAAATATTACAGCTGAAGATAACTTAGTAAGTAGACTTATTATAGAAATAAATAATAAACTTTTAAAAAGCAAGCTAGCTATTTATCATATAAGTACCTACTTTATTTCTGCTAATAGAGAGTGTTATTTAGTCTATGTCAGTAATCAAGAAATAGAATTAAACCAATTACTCAATAGAATTGCTCCTGAAATTAAAAGTGAAGTTGTCTTTTTAAGAGATGATAACTGGAACTATTACTTTACTATTCTCTATCCTAATCCCTATGAACATAATAGAATAATAAACAAACAAATTATTGAACAACTCACTGCTCAAAAAGAATCGTTTAAAGAAAGTCGTCCGATTGATTATTATGTTAGCTTTCAAACTGAGGCAAGTGCTTTAGCTTTCATTAAAGATTTGCCCCAAGAGTTTAGTGTGGATTATGCTAGCTTAAAAAACACAGATAATTTAATTACACTTCATTTCAGTAATAGCACTATTCCACAATTAGAAAATATGAATGAAATTACTAGTGAATTAGTTACTTTAGCAATCGTACATGAAGCAAGTTTTGATGGTTGGGGAACTAAAATTCATAAATAGAAAAAAAAGGATGACTTCATCCTTTTCTTATGCCCCTTCTTGAAAATCACGGTTTTTATACCCATAATAGCCAATTATTATTAATACTAAACCAAGCAAACTTACTATAATAAAAATCCAACCATTAAATTGTTCAATTGGTAATTGTGGTAACCATTCATTGACTGAAGTATAAGAAAACCAATCTGGTAGTTTTAAAATGCCACTAAAATAAGATAACATTGCAGAATAGAGTAAGTAAAGATAGACAACTTTACCTAGTCTTGGCATGATGCCAAGTAAGAAAGCACTAAATCCTGTAAAAATAATAATTAAAGGTAAATAATTATAACCAATAATAATAAAATCGCCAATTGTCATTGTTGATTTTTGTTCCATAACAGCTAAAGCACTAAAACCTAAACCGCAAGCACTTAACAGAATTGCTAAAAGCCCAACTACTAGAGCAATAACTATCATAGTCCAATAGATTTGTGCACGACTAACTTTAGTTGCATAAAGTTGCGAAAAATGTCCTCTTACTTCCTCACTATATAGTTTATTGACAATGACAATTGGTAAAATAGCAACCATACTGATCATCAACATTGTAATTACTGAAGTGAATGATTCTTCAATTGTATAATCTGCTTGAGTAAACATCTGTTCCATCAAGAGATTACTCTCCAGAAAACTTTGCATATCACCATATATTGAGCCATAAGCAGCACCAATAATTAAAAAACTAATAAGCCAAGCAATAATAACCCCGCGATTAATTCTTAAAAGTAAGCCAGGTATCGACAGTAAACTCTTTTTTGCCTGAGCACGACCTGTTCTTTCAGGTAAATAACCAGTTTGCATATCTCTATTACCTTCTAAGATAACTGCTCCTAAAAATAAAAGTATTGAAAAAAATAAACCAAAAATAACTGGTAACCAATCATTTTCTAAATAAGGATAAGTAAGATAAGTCCACGCTACTGGATTAAATATTGACAAATCTGGATTAGAAATATCTGTCGTTGCTCTAATAAAATATAACAAGCCAATAAAAGCAAGTGATAGACCGGTTGCCCCCGCTGAAGTACTCATGATTTGAGCCATCACTAATGCAATTAAACCACCCATAATTCCAGCTATTCCAATTGAAGCTCCAAATACTATGGATCCATACAAATCGATTTCCACAACCTGAAAACTACTCATTAATAATCCGATAAAGATTGTTAAAACAAGATTAATAATAACTATTTCTTTAACAATGGCTAATGAGTTTGCATGTCGTCCTACACGAAAAGAACGGACTAACTCACTCAATCCTAAATCCTCTTCTTTTCTTGTATGTGAAATGACATGAAGCGCTGAAATAATCATTGCAAACAAAGCACAGAAAAGTAACATTTCATTAGTATACATTGCTGCTAAAGTATAACTAGCACTATCAGTAACAGGTGTTGTTCCTACCATAGCAATCATCGCTGGATTTTGCATTGTTTCATACATTCCAACTAAACCCTGTCCTTGAGCAATTTCTTCAAAAGCTGGTACAAAACCACCAGAAAATAAACCTAGAGCGATAATCCAAATAATTATTTTTTTTAAGTCTCTTTTTAGATATTGAAACAAGAGAACATTCCAACAGGCAAATTTTTCAGTTATCATAGTATCACTCCTCATTAAATTGATTTTCATAATGAGTTAGAAATAAATCTTCAAGTGTTGGTGGCACAGCTTCAAATTTTTTTACATTTAACTTACTAGCTTCTTTAAGCACATTATTAATATGTTCATTATCAACCGAGAAAGTTACTTTGCCATCTTTAACTAGATAATCATGAACACCATTAATGTCTTTAAGAATAAGACTATCTTGTTCACATTCCAAAGTAATTGTTGATCTTGTTAAATGACGTAATTCATCTAATGTTCCCTCTTCAACAACCTTACCTTGTCTAATAATAACGACTTTATCTGCTAAACGTTCCACCTCAGATAAAATATGTGAAGATAATAAGATTGCTTTGCCAGCTTCTTTTATTTTTGCGACTTCCTCTTGAAAAACAGCTTCCATTAATGGATCTAATCCTGATGTTGGCTCATCAAAGATATAGAGATCAGAATCAACTGCTAAAGCTGCAATTAACCCAACTTTTTGTCGATTACCTTTTGAATAAGATTTGGCTTTCTTTTTAGGATCTAATTCAAAACGCTCAATTAAATAGTCTCTTTTTTCTTTTGAGCCATTACCATGTAATTTCATAAATAAGTCAATGATTTCTCCACCAGTAAGATTTGGCCACAAAGCAACATCACCAGGAACATATGAAACTCTTTCATGAATCTTTAAACTATCTTTCCAAACATCACGACCAAAAATTTCAGCTCTTCCATTATCACATTTAATAATACCTAATAATATTCTAATTGTTGTTGATTTACCAGAACCGTTTGGTCCTATAAAACCAACTACTTCCCCTGCCTTTACAACAAAATTAACATCGCTTAATGCTTTAGTTTTTCCAAAATTCTTTTGTAAACCACTTACCTTAATTATCTCATCCATAACGATTAACTCCTTTGGTTAAATAACTATTTCTTATGCAATCTATCATATACCTTTTATAATAAATGGTCAATGCTTTTTTTAAAAATAAAAGACTATTTAATGATTGCTAGTTCAAATTATTTAATATATAATAATAAACAGATAAATAATAGATGATTTAGATAATATAGTATATATTTAATGGAGTGAATAAAATGAACGGCTTTGAAAAAAGAACTTTAGAAAAAAAGGAACAAATTTTAAAGGTGACATTTTCCTTAATGAATCAAGATGATGGCATTACTAATTTAACAATGACTGAAGTTGCTCAGTTAGCTAATGTTGCTAAAGCAACTATTTTTAAGTATTTTGGTAGTAAAGAAAATTTAATTCACGAAGTTTATCGCTCTTTCATTGATAATATGCGATCTGATTTGTTAAAGATTAAAGAAAAAAATCTTGTGTTTGAAGATCTCTTAATGGCAATGAGTAAGGTGAAAATTCATTATTTAGATATGATTAATAAACAGTTTTATCTTGATTTAATGGCTTATTATACCAAAAAAGAAAGTGATGAACTTGATTCGTTGCTTCAAGAGTATTTACAAGAAAGTATGAATATTATGCTCGATATTTTTCATCAAGGTCGTAAAGAAAGAAAAATTGATTTAAAATATTCTGATGAGTTTTTACTGGTCTATTTTGAAGCAATGTTGGAGGGTCTCTCTAAAAAAAGCATTTATGAGCGTGCTAAACCATATACAGAACAATGGACAGAATTGTTAATTAAAGGAATAGCTCCGAGTAAGTAAAAAAGATAGGTTAAACCTATCTTTTTAAAGGGATTATTTTATGAACTATGTATTTTGACTAAATTTTTTATTGTTCAAAAGCTAAAACCACAGTTTATTTGATTATTTTTAAATAGAAATTTTATAATACTTTAGGATCTGATTATTTTATTATGAATAAATAATTTTTATATATAGGATTTACATTTAAATGGGTTACTCTTTTCATTAATACATTTAATTATCTAGTGCTTTTTTATTAAGTTATCTTGATGGAATACTTTTCCCACCCTCAAATTTAATAGTATAATTACTTTTATGCTACTTATTTTAATATCTTTTGTTTATGAAGAATTGTTTACAAATAAAGGTCGGTATTTTTAGGATATTTTTAAATTAAAGTAGCACTTTTTATTTTGAATGCTGGCAAATTAATTTGGGAATTGTTTAAGTATAAAATGCCATTTTCCAAATAGATAAGATATCTATTATTGTAATTAATATTGTCTGCTACAAAAGCACTATTATTTATTGTTAATTCAACAAACGTTTCATTATAAGCTTGTTTGTCTTTTCTACTTACATAACTAGCTGGACTAGTATCAATGTCAATAATGCTATCAGATTTACTATTATTAAAATTGGCAAATATCATACTATCAAATCTAATTTTTGCATCTGCATTATAGCCATCGTGATACTTGAAATAAACTCCACCATTAACCTTTTTCTTATTAGCTTTCTTACTACCAACTAATTGAAAATTTCTTAGTGTGACATCAACTGTTTTTGTAACAATAAAATGTCGCGAGTTTTTTGCAGTTAAACCAACAATAGTTACCTTTTTACTTTGCCCGACAATTGTAATACTTTTGTCGATTGTAATAGTCTCTGTTAAAGTCATACTCGCAATATAGATAATATCACCATTATTAGCTTTTGAAATTATTTTTTGTAATTCTTCTGTGGTTTGGGCGGGATTAGCCATACTGTTATTGATGACCCTACTATTACTCGTTGCACCTTTCGTATAATAATTATTATCACGCTCCTTTGATAACAAAGCATTATCATTGGCTTTAATAACCATCTCTTTATTTTGCACGTCGAAAACTAAAGTGCTGAAAACAAATATGATGATGATTTTAACTAATCTACCAATCATAATAATTACTCCTTGTTATATTTTTGTTTTCTATATGTTAACATTATAATTATATTGTTGTCAACTATTAGTTGATATTATTTTTGTGTCCAAAAAAAGAAACAATAATTTGTTTCTTTAAATAACATTTTCAATTAACTTTTTGACATACTCATTAGCTGGTTTTGCTTTAATATTAACAGGCGTATCATATTGAATGATCCTTCCTTCATTCATTACCATCACCTTCGTTCCTAAAGTTAATGCCTCCTGAATATCATGAGTAACAAAGATAATAGTCGTTTTTGTTTGTTGATGAATTTTCTTTATCTCTTTTTGTAATTGTTTTCTAGTAATTTCATCAATTGCTCCTAAAGGCTCATCCATTAAAATCAATTGTGGCTTTTCAAATAAGGCACGAGCTAATCCAACTCTTTGTTGCTGTCCACCAGAAAGCTCATCAGGATATTTCTTTAAGATATCATAATCAAGACTAACAATATCTAATACTTCTTTTAAGCGTGTTTCTAAATCTTTTTGATGATGTTTAATGGTAGCAACATATTCAATATTCTTTCTTACATTATAATGAGGAAAGAGACCATTATTTTGAATAACATAACCTATTTTACGACGTAATTCAATTAGATCTGTTGTCTCTAAATTCTCGCCATAAACTTTAATGACACCGCTACTTGGTTTTATTAAGCCATTAATCATTTTTAATACAGTTGTCTTACCACAACCAGAACTACCAATGATTGTTAGAAACTCTTCTTCTACTATTTTTAAATTAAAGTTTTCAATAACATTCTCTTGATCATAAGCTTTATTAATATTTTCAAAAGCAACTATTGTTTTTTTCATTATTTTTGTCCCCCTTTAACTAATCCTAATTCAACAAGATAGTTAAAAGCAACTTCTTTTGGCTCTTGCTTTTCTTCTTCGACAAGATAATTTAATTTAGCCATTGCTTTATCATCTAAAACATTATCTAATTTCATTAATGTTTTTTCTAATTTTGGATATTCTTCTAAAACTTCAGCCCTGATAACACTAGTACACATATACGAAGGATAAAGAGCTAAGTCATCCTTTAAAACAACTAACTCACTAGAACTAAGTTGACCATCAGTAGTAAAGATACTAATTACATCAACTTTTTTTTGTTTGATAGCTTGATACTTAAGTCCGATATCTAAATCCATTGTTTTCTTAAAAGCAAAGTCATAAGTATCTTTTAGAGCTTGATAACCATCCTGGCGATCAAAGAAATCATATTCTGCTCCAAAAACCAAAGTACTACTGTGATATGCTAAATCGGAATATGTCTCAATATCATATTTATCAGCTAAATCCTTGGTAATAGCTAATCCATAAGTATTATTAAAACCAAATTTATTTAACCAAATAAAATCATATTTTTCTAAGTACTTATTCTTTAATGTTGTATAATCTTTTTCCGTATAAACACTTTCTTCTTTTAAAACAGCATTCCAACCTGTACCAGTGTACTCTGGATATAAATCAATTTCCTTACTCTCCATTGCTGGCTGAATATTAGCGGTTCCCCCACCGACACCCTGAGTTAGTTTTACATTAATATCTAAATCTTCTTCAATCAAAAATTTATACATTTCACCAATAATATACTGTTCACTCATTGGTTTAGTTGCAATATTAAGTGTGGTCTCTTTATTTGAAGAAGGATTGATAATAATTAAACTAATGATAATCAATGTGCTAAAAGCTAAAGCAATATAGTTCTTTTTCTTTTGTTTATTTTTGCGATTGGCAATTTTTTCGATTTGCATGAAAATAAAATCCATTAAAAAAGCAATTATTGCAATCAATAAACTTCCCACTATTGTCATGATACTATTATTTGTAGTGATACCACGATAGATAGCCACTCCCAAACCACCAGCACCTATAAAAGATGCAATACCGGTTAAAGCAATTGTCATGACCACCATATTACGAAAACCAGCTAAAATAACCGGAAAAGCTAAAGGTAGTTTTATTTTTAAAAGCAATTGCCCTTTAGTACTTCCCATTCCCTTAGCTGCTTCAATTATTGATGCATCAATATTGGTAATTCCTGTATGCGTATTTCTAACAATAGGTAATAGAGCATAAATTGTTAAAGCAATAATAGCTGTCGCATTACCGATACCTGATAAAGGAATTAAAATACCAAGTAGTGAGATAGCTGGTATTGTATAAATAAAATTAACAATACTCAAAATAAAAGGTGAACTTTTTTGATGTTCACTTATAAAAACACCTAATAATAAGCCGATTATTGTCGCAAATAAAATTGCTAATAAGGAGATTATTAAGTGTTCTATTATTAAATTTGAAAAGAAGTCCCAACGACTTACTAATAATTCTATGATTTGACTAATCATTAGTAATAATCTCTTCCATAGTATCGCTCCTAAATATAATTAGTTATAAAAGTTAGACAGAGTCCTTTAATAAGTTATAAAAATAATTGTTCTTTTTTCTAATTATTTCAAAAATAAAGACTCCTAGAGTAACAACAATAACTTCTCCTGCTCCAACTGTTAACATACTTGCTAAAAGAGGAAAACCTAAAATAAAGTGTAACTCTAAGCCAATCATAACACCAGTTAAAATACCAGTAATAATTGGTATTACCCAAATATTATTGGTTTTTGTTATTGCCCAACACATTAACACTGTTGAACTAGTGCCAAAAATAACATCAACAAAACCAATGGTGCTAAATAAATTAACAATCAAACATCCTAAAATAAGACTAATACTGTAACGCTTGTTAATAAAAGGTAAAACCATTAACATCTCACCTAAGCGAAATTGAATTGGTCCAAAGCTAATTGCTTGAATCATCATTGATAAAATAATATAGATAGTTGTACATAATGCTAAAGTAATTAATTTTTTTGTCATATTAATAGTTAATTATTAAAATAATTAACTTTCCTCCTCATGTCATTTAGATTACAGATGTATTATACCATTTATTTATTATTAAATAACACTTAAAGTCTACTACAAATTAGAAAAAGACTCAACATTATTGATAATATTTCCCTCAATCATAATAGCTAGTTTATAAGGCGCTACCTTTAGTTGGTCTTACTAATTCATTGAGCGCTACATTCTCTAACTCTAATAATTTAACTTTCTTATCAATACCTCCGGCAAACCCAGTCAAACTACCATTACTACCAACAACACGATGACAAGGAATAATAACTGAAATCGGATTATGACCAACAGCACCTCCTACAGCTTGAGCAGACATGCTTGTTAATCCTTTTTTGGCTGCTATCTTTTTAGCAATCTCGCCATAAGTTGATAATGTCCCATAAGGTATTTCACATAAAATTTGCCAAACATCTTGTTGAAATTCTGTTCCTTTTGGTTTTAATGATAATTGTGAAAGCTCTGGTTTTTTACCACTAAAATAATCATCAAGCCATTGTTTAGCTTTTATAAAGATTGCTAACTCATTATTTTCAATAAATTCTTCCTGATAAGATGCTTTGTAATACTTTTGTTGATCCATCCATAAACCAATAATATTCTCGCCATCACTCGCTAATAAAAGACGACCAATCATCGATTGATAATAAGTTGCATAAATCATTGTTATCTCTCCTTATTTAAATCTTTATTTATTAAACTAATCATGGCATAGCTTGAAAAGGGATGCCACTCTTTTTTTAATTTTTCTAAATCATTCTCTATTGCTAATAAATTAAATTTATTATTATTTAGTTGTGATGCAATAAAAATATCAGGCCAACACATTAAATGCAAACTAATTTGTTGAGCTTCAGCCAATGTTAGATCAAAGACTTGTGCAATTTTTTCAATTTCTTCTAAAGGATTAATAGCATAATCAAAATCAAAATTTTGACTGAGAAACTTAGTTGCAATAGAAATTAATAACTGTGCCTCTTCCTCTACAAAACCTTGCTCAATTAATTCATTTAAACTCAAAGATACAATTTTCTCTGGTAAAGGAAACGTATAATTTAAACCTGTTATATTTTCTAATAGTCTTACCCCATAGTTTTCGACAATTATTTTAAGTAGTTGAGCCACTCTTTTAACAGAGTAATACTTTTTAAACAACTCTTTAACAAGTGTTTCAAAAGCATCATAACTTCCTGGAAGTCTTGTTCCTAATTTAAAGGTATTTGCTTCAATAGTATTCAGCGAATTTAACTTAGCAAAAATAAAATCTGGTTGTGAATCAATATCAAAGACCAATCGTGTACGCATTAATAATAGTGGTAAGATATCTAATAATTTCTCATCGATTGTTAGCGTTAAAGCATTTCTCTTTGTGGCTTGTTTAACACAAAGCCAACCACTGACATACTCATGATTATCTTTATAAAATCCTACTGTACGCCAGTAAGCATTGTCTTTTATTAGCTCAACATCAACTAGAGCCTTCTTTTTAAAATACGCTAAGACATCATCCCAGCGGTATGGTGGTCGATAGTCCAAAAATAAGGTTATCTGAGAAGTTGTTTCTATATCGTTTTTAGTTTTCTTTCTAAAAGCAAGCGGCGCTAAATGATAATGCTTTTTAAAGGCCTCATTAAATGAGCGCAAACTTCTAAATCCAGATGCAAGAGCAACCTCAAGAATGCTTAATTTAGTATCTGTAAGTAAGTTTTTCGCTAATAACAAATGTCGTGTTTGTAAGTATTGCAAAGGTGTAACACCATATTCTTTAATGAATAAACGTCGCAAATGACGATCGCTACATTGTAGTAAATTAGCAATTTCACTAATATTTAAACCATCACTACATTGTTCATCAAAAATTCTTGCTGCCTTATTAGCAAGAGAGCCTCTTTCATACAAATAGTCATGTGGTGCTAATTCTGGACGACATAATAAACAAGGGCGAAAACCATCACGTTCTGCTGCCGCTGCACTTTGATAAAAGGTCGTATTCTCTTGTTTTGGAAGTCGCGCTTTACAAACTGGACGACAATAAATTCCTGTTGATAAAACACCAACAAAAAATCTTCCATCAAATTTACTGTCTTTTGATTTGAATGCATCATACCAATTTTCTAATTCAAGTTCCATTTTTTCACCTCTAAGCTCATAATAACTAGTTTGATTTTTTAATATACTCATTAACTAAATCATGCCATTCTTCAGTTTCATAAACACCAATAATCGTTTGCTCCAAAAAGATTAAATCAAGCAAATACAATGGTGTCTTACCACCAATATGCATTGATTTAATACACGATACACAGTAAACACAAACATTCTCACAAGGCATTGATTGAGCTCTTTTTTTCATATGTTCCTGTGCCTTAGCAACAGATACATGAGGATAAAGATTATCACCACAACAAATAGACTTATCTTTAGAGAACTCATTTTCAATCACTTTTACATTCATTTTTGCAAGAATCTTCCTAACCGCATTATGCACCTGTGGTTTTAACCTAATGGGACAGGCATCATGTATTGATAAGGTTAAGCCTGAATGATCCGGATAGTTAAAAGTTTCATCATTTGCAATCATTTCCCATAATGATATTGTTTCAATTCCTTCATATAAATTAGAAAAACGACGATCACAACCAGCACAAGTATTAATGATTAATGAGTCTTTTTCCACTCGTGGATTGTGATGACAACAAACAGTATGTAATTCAATTCTCTTATCAATATCTTGTAAATAGCGTAACACTTTTAATGCTAAGTCCTCTTTATAAATTAACAACGCACAGCCTGGATTATAATATATTTTTTTCATCTCACTCTTTATATCACAAACAAAAAACAATTAATTTGTGATATCTCCCTTTCTAAATTTGTTTAACTTCCTTCTTTGTTTAAACTATATCATAGTATATCATAAAAATCCGGCAATTTTCGGACATAGATATAAATTCATAATATTTTACTAACAAATTATTGCCTTAACTATTTATAGAATTTAAAAACATGACTTATTGTCATGTTTTCAGCACTTAATTATTATAAACTGTTTCTTTTATAATTGATATTTAATGAAACAATTGAACTGCTAATTGTTACTACTATTAATCCTAATGCAATAAAGAGAGAATAATTTCCTGTCTGTGGTAGTTTACTGTCTTTATTAGTTGTTGTAATAGCTTTTTCTTCAGGTGTTGTACTAAGTGTTTCAGCAGTTAGGGTAACAATTATTTCTACTTTCTCAGTACCAACAATAAATGTTAAGGGGTATTTACCTGCTTTAGTAGCTTGTTGAATTGCAAGCAACTGTTTTTGATTAACATTAATACTATCATTCATATCAACAGGTAAGTTATTGTTATTAGTTGTGGCTTTTGCTAAAGCAATAGCTTTATCTAAATCAATTGAACTTGCATTCTTAACTTTTTCACTAAAATCATTTGCTTTCAAGTCATATTTTGCAGGTATTAAGTTATAAGTAATTTTACCTGAACAATAATTATATTTTCCTGTACCACGATAACAAAAATCATTAAAATAATAAACTAATTCTGTATCTGTTGATTTAATATTATTCCATGTTACCGTATTTGAGTTTTCATCATATGCTCCATCATTTGAAATATCATAAATCATCTTATCGATTTCTTTATAAGTCACAAATTGACTTGTTTCTTCAGTTAAATAATCTGGAACAACTGGAACTTTTAAACTAATTGTACCTTGCGCAGGTATTTCATAACTAATTTGTTGATTGTCAGCATAAAAGTTATCCATTGGCACTCTAAAAAAATTATTTTCAGCAATAATACTTAATGGAGAAAAATCAATAATTTGATTGGCAGTTAAATAAACAACGATGCGGTGATTAGGATCTAACTGCAATATTGGTGAAATATCACTAACTAAATTATTTTCTAAGTAAAGAAACATATTAGTATCAATATTTTTCATCGGTGTTAAATCAGCAATTTTATTATCATTTAATTCTACAAAAGTTGCTTTTCTTAAATATTCTGTTCCAGTGAAATCAACAATACCCTTACCATTAATCTTAATCACAATAAAACTACCGTACTCTATTGTTCCTAAACCATCTAGCTCCGTTTGATTTATTAAATCATCCTTATTTTTATTTAACATCTCAGCAATTGCTTGAGCATAATTAGGATCAGGAAATACTTCAGATATTTTAGTTTCTTGACTTAACTCTGCAGCATTTATATCATCATAAAATACAATAAACATGCTAAAAACTACAAATAAAATTGAGCATAGCCATTTAATTTTTTTCATATATAACCCTCTAATCATATTTTAATTATGAAAATATATATTTATATTTACAGTTAAAATTTTAACAATTATTACATAAGCTGTCAATTATTTCCTTCATACTAGGCAAATATTCACATTATTCAAAAAAGATAATAAAGTTCATGTTTCACTCATTAACTTGTGATATTTCAATATAATGTAACAATAAATTTGACAACAACTAATATAGTTAGTATACTAACTATATTAAGGAGGAATACTATGAATACAGGTTACTTATTAATCTCAGTTGCTAAAAAATTACGCTACCAATTAAATAGCGAATTACAAAAAATTGATATTACTTCACAACAATGGGCAGTAATCATTAATATTGATTTACTAGCTGCAAATGGCATTGTCACGTTAATTGATATTGCAAAACATCTTGAAATTGATAAACCTACAATGACAGGGATTATTAATCGTTTGGAAAAGAAGAAGTTAATTAATAAAAGTAAACATCCAACAGATAATCGTGCTCATGCACTTACATTAAGTAATGATGGTAGGAAGATTTTAAAGGACTATCAAAGCTTTGGTGATGATGTTCTAAATAATTTCCTTGAGAAAATATCACCAGCAGAGCAACAGCAATTACACGATATACTAGATAAATTAAATAAATAAAGGAGAGTTAATTATGGATAACATCTTAGTCATAGGAGCTACTGGTAATGTTGGTTTTCCAGCAGTAGAATACCTTGCAAAACAAGAAAATATTAAAACAATAGTAGGTTTATACAATAAAGAAGAGGATAGTCAACTCTTTAAACATCTTAATAATGTAGAATTTCGTAGTTTTGATTTTTTAAAGAGCGAAACGTTTACAGAGGCATTAAAAGATATCACAAAAGTATTTTTTATTAGACCACCTCAACTAGCAAAACCAAAAGAAGATATGCTACCGTTCTTAAAAGAGTTGCAACAACGAAATATCAAACATGTTGTTTTTCTTTCACTGATTGGTGTTGATAAAAATCCAGTAACACCTCATCATAAAATAGAGAAAATGATTGAAGAATTAAATTTACCCTATACCTTCATTAGACCTAGTTTCTTTATGCAGAATCTAAATACTACTCATCAACAAGATATTAAAATGCACAATGATCTATTCATTCCTGCTGGCAATGCAAAAACTAGCTTTATTGATACTAGAGATGTTGGTGAAGTAGCAGGACATTGCTTATTAAATGATAAGTATCTAAATAAGAAGTTGGAAATTACTGGTTCTCAGGCATTAACATATAATGAAATAGCGACTATCATGTCAAAAGTACTAAATAAGAATATTACTTATTCTAAACCAGGTTTATTGAAATTTAGAAAAGTAATGCTTAGTCGAAATGAAAAAAAAGACTATGTTAATGTTATGGTGGCTCTATACTTCATAACACAGTTAGGTAATGCGAAAAAGATTACTAACACAATTCAAGAAGTATTAAATAGAGCACCAATTACTTTTGAAAAATATGTCGATGACTATAGGGAGTATTTCCTATAATTATCTATACAAAAAAAGCCTTTTAGTGGTTCTATACTATCTGATGGGGAGTAAAATCCTCATCATTTTTTATTTACATATTAAAAGCATACAATCAAATGTTATAATTAATTAGCCTAAACCAATAAGAAATTTTATTGTTTATATTTAATATAATAACTTCTTTTCTATTATATCTTTTAGCATATTGAACGACTATCACTTAGCTTATTTATATGAATATTTTAAAAAAAAAGAAATCAAACAAATATAATTTTATAAAATCTTTTATATAAAGTGATAGAATATTTTTCTTTAAGGACAAAAATAGGTCACCAAAGCGTAAATATAAAATAAAAACGCCTATTTAAAAGCGTTTTGTTTTGAAATGGTGGCTTCGGACGGAATCGAACCGCCGACACGAGGATTTTCAATCCTCTGCTCTACCGACTGAGCTACGAAGCCAATGGCGGTCCAGACGGGACTCGAACCCGCGATCTCCGCTGTGACAGAGCGGCATGTTAACCACTACACCACTGGACCATTGGTTGCGGGGGCCGGATTTGAACCAACGACCTTCGGATTATGAGCCCGACGAGCTACCAGACTGCTCCACCCCGCGATGTTTGTTTTTTTATTAATGGCGGAGGAAGAGGGATTCGAACCCCCGCGAGCTTTAACACCCCTGTCGGTTTTCAAGACCGATCCCTTCAGCCAGGCTTGGGTATTCCTCCGTGAATAAAAAATAATATTAAGTTTATTAATATGGTGGACCCAGCAGGACTTGAACCTGCGACCTACCGGTTATGAGCCGGTGGCTCTAACCAACTGAGCTATGGGTCCATAAGTAATTTAATTGGTAGCGGAGGAGGGACTTGAACCCCCGACCTTTCGGGTATGAACCGAACGCTCTAGCCAACTAAGCTACTCCGCCCTGTGTTGGTATTCTAAATAATAATGGTGGAGCTAAGCGGGATCGAACCGCTGACCCCCTGCGTGCAAGGCAGGTGCTCTCCCAGCTGAGCTATAGCCCCATCAAATGGTCGGGAAGACAGGATTCGAACCTGCGACCCCCTGGTCCCAAACCAGGTGCACTACCAAGCTGTGCTACTTCCCGAAATATTATTAAAATTAAATGGCGCGCCCGGCAGGAATCGAACCCACAACCTCTTGATCCGTAGTCAAGCACTCTATCCAGTTGAGCTACAGGCGCATCGCTGACTAGTACATTATAGCACATTTCTACTTTTAAAAGCAATAGTTAAAGGCTTTTTTATCGTAACATTTACTTATTCGCTCCAATGGGCAACCATTTATAATTATACACGACCACAATTAAATGTCAATACTACAATAAAGAGAAAAAGGGTTTTTAAGCCCTTATTTTCTTTTATTTATCGTTTTTCGAGTATTTTCTTTTAGATTGCGATTAGGGAAACTATCTGTTTTCTTTACCCTTGTAGTTGAAACATATTTACGTTTTGATTTTTCATTTTTATCATAGTTTCGTTTGATATTATCTTTATTATTAATCACCTTTGTTTTTTTACTTGGTAGAGTACTTCTCTTATCTGATTTATCTTCTTTTACTTTCTCAGTATCATCAATTGGAACAATATCATTTTTCTCTACTGGGACTTTATCTTCTTCCACAATTACTTCTTCAATCTGACTTATCTCAAGAGTGCCATCATCAACAACCTCATTATCTTCTTGGTTAGTAGTTTGTTTATCAGGACTTACTTCAATAATATCAACAATATCAAGATTAATATCATTTTCACTATCTTGAACTGTTATCGTGCTATTTTTGTTTTTTCGCTTACGAACAAAATACACCACTAATAAGATAATAACCAAAGCACTTATTGCTACCACAATTAAAATGGGATAATCATTGATATCAAATGGTTTTTCACTCTCAACAGATTCTTTATCTTTATTTCCATCAATATTATATTCACCATTGTTTTTTTCATATAATTTTAAAATATTATCATTTAAATTATTGCCTTTTTCAATTTCTTCATAATCTAAAGTTAACACCTCTAAATTAACTAAACTATTTAATGGTGAAATATCTTTGATATCATTCTTACTAATATCTAAAAAACGTAAATTAGTATTTTTGGTAATAAAGTTCAAATCTGTCAATTTATTATTCCCTAAATCTAAATAATAAAGATTTTTACTATCCTCAACCTTACTGATTTTACTAATATAATTATAACTTAAATTAGCTGTTTTAATATTAGGTGGTAAAGCAATGACTTTAGTGAGATTATTATTTGATAAATCTAAATCACGCAATTTTTTCATACCATTAACAAAAGTATAATTTCTAATTTTGTTATTAGATAAATCTAAAACTTCTAAATTACTTAAATAACTCAAATAGCTCGC
Organism: Erysipelotrichaceae bacterium OttesenSCG-928-M19; assembly: GCA_030265585.1. Taxonomy (GTDB): domain Bacteria; phylum Bacillota_I; class Bacilli_A; order JAJDGJ01; family JAJDGJ01; genus JAJDGJ01. The sequence goes on from JAJDGJ010000002.1 coordinate 44,256, forward strand.
CTTTTTTAAATTATTATCTGTCATCGACAATGAAGTTAAATCTCTAAACTCACTAACAATAATCATATCAGACATATTCATTCCATCAATACTTAAGTTTTTCAAAGTTTTGATGTAATAAATTTGATTTAGATCACTTACTTTTTTATTATAGCTAATATCCAGAGAATCCAAAGTCAAATCTGTTAAAGGATAAATTTCAGTAATATTATTGTTTCTTAAATTTAAAGTCTTCAATGATTTTAAATAACTAATCTTGTTAAGATTTTTAATATTCTGATTGTCGCAATTTAAAATTGTTATCGATTCTAACTCTTTCTTTGTGACAACATCACTAGATTCTTTATTAAGATTTTTTGCTACACAACGTGCCAAATTTGCATCTTTTTTAAAGACACTATCAAAAGTAGCCGCATTAATATTATTATTTAATAAAAAAGGCATACATAATAGTGTTATCCACAAAAAACTAATCTTTCTTTTCATCGCAAACTCCTTTATTATATTCAACATCCACTAAATACAAGCCCCTACCTGGAGCTACTTTAGAAAATGCTGCTGTATTTTTTAAACTTAGCAGTCGTTTTAAATCATCTAAGTCTCTTTTACCTAAGCCTATATCGACTAAAATCATCGTTAGTTTTCTAACCATGTAACGAAGAAAGCCATTACCATAATAATCGATTACTATTATATCATTTTTTTGACTAAATTTAATAGAAAAAATTTCTTTTGTTGTATTCTGTTGTGCAGTAGCACTAGAAAATGTTCTAAAATCATGCTTACCGATTAGTAATTTACTCGCATTAATCATCATATCAAGATTTAGCTCTTTATTCAACTGCCAAACGTAATTATAATCAAAAATATTATATTCTCCTGTATTAATTAAGTAACGATAGTGTTTTCCTAAAGCATCATAGCGTGGATGAAAATCGCTATTAACTTTAATTACGTTATTAACTCTAATATCACTTGGCAAAGCATTATTTAGTGCATATTTAAAATAATATAAATTTAATTCTTTTTCAGTTGCAAAAGTACATACTTGTTTTAATGCATGGACTTTACTATCAGTACGTCCTGAAACAATTAGATCAACAGGTACTTGTGAGTTTAGTCTCGTAATTACTCTCTCTAACTCTCCCTGAACAGTACGTTGTTCCTTTTGCCTTTGAAAACCATTAAAGTTTGAACCATCATAACTAATTTCTAATTTATATACTTTAACCATATTATGACTCCTAAATAAGCAATTGAAACTATCATTGCTAAATTGTCTAAATAGTTCCATGTATAAGTAATGAATCGTGTTCTTTTAGCACTAGGATTATAACCTCGAGCCTCCATCGCATTAGCGAGTTCTTCAGCACGTTTGAAACTAGCAACAAATAAAGGAATTAATAATGATACCACAGCCTTAATTTTAACGCTTAATTTATTTGATTGAAAATCAACACCGCGAGATGTTTGGGCAATCATAATCTTATTTGTCTCTTCAACTAAGGTCGGAATAAAGCGCAATGCAATTGAAATCATCATTGCTACCTCATGAGCAGGAAAACCAATCTTTTTAGCTGGAGACAACAATTGTTCAATCCCTAATGTTAAGTCTAATGGTTTTGTTGTCATCGTTAGAATTGAACTAAGAAAAACCATTGATGTTAATCTAAAGAAAATAATAATTGTTTGAAATAAAGCTCCCGTATAAATATCAAAACCTAAAATAGTAAAAGCAACATCACCAGTCTTTAACATCAGTACATTAATAATAAACAAGAAAATAAACATAAAATATAAAATCTTCATTTGTTTTAACATCGTAAAAACTGATAAACGTGCCACAATAATTAAAATAAAAATAAAGACCATACTACCTAGATAAATATAGATATCATTAATTAAAAAGACACCGATTAATAAAATAATTAAAGCTATTATTTTAGCAAGTGGATTCATACGATGAATAGGTGAATTATATGGCATGTAAGTTCCAATAGTAACATTATTTAACATTGTCTAATTCTCCCTCTATCTCAGTAATTAACTTTTCAAATGAAATGAACTCACTTGCCTTATGCTTCATAAAGTTTTCATAGGCAATTAGTAACTGTGGTTTTTCAATATTATATTCACTTAAAAAGGGTTCATTAAAAAAAGCAACCTTATCTTCTTTAACAACTACTTTTCCTTCATTTAAAAGAATTATTTCATCAGCATACTGATAGACAAAATCCATATCATGAGAGACCAATATTAAAGTTTTGTGAAATTCATTTTTCAAAGTCAAGAATATTTCCATTATCTCAATTGCACCCTGTGGATCAAGACCAGCTGTGGGTTCATCTAAGACAATAATACTTGGATCCATAGCTAAAATACCAGCAATAGCTACTCTTCTTTTCTGTCCTCCACTTAGTTCAAAAGGTGACTTCTCATAAATACTTTCATCTAAATTAACCATCTTTAAATACTTTAAAGCTAGTTCTTTGGCATCTTCTTCACTAACACCAAAATTTAAAGGACCAAACATAACATCCTTAATAACACTCTCTTCAAATAGTTGATATTCACTAAATTGAAAAACTAAACCTACCTGTTTGCGCAATTCCTTAAAGCTTGTCTTCTTATCATTATTTGTCATTGTAAAATCATTAACTTTTACCTCGCCTTTATCAGGCAATAATATAGCATTTAAATGTTGAATTAAAGAAGATTTTCCACTACCTGTCTTACCGATTATCGCCACAAAAGAAGAATCATCAATTGTTAAATCGATACCATTTAACGCTTGATATTCAAAAATTGTATTCTTACCATATGTATATTCTAAATTTGTTATTTCAATTGCCATAATTCAGCCTCAAGCTCCTTCATTGTTAAACAATCTGCAATTTGATAATTATCCTTTTGTAGTCTTTGACTAACTTTTAAAGCAAAGGGAATATCTAAACCGATATCAATTAACTTATCAGCATGTTTGAATATTTCACTAGGATATCCAGTAAATAAAACTTTTCCTTGATCTAAAACAATAATATAATCTGTTTTAAGAGCATAATCAATATCATGAGTAATACTGATAATCGTTTTATCAGTTTCTCTATTTAATTGATCAATACTTTCATTAACCTCTTTGACTCCAACCGGGTCAAGCATACTTGTTGCTTCATCAAATATCATAATTTTAGGATTCATCGCTAGAATTCCTGCAATCGCTACGCGCTGCTTTTGACCTCCAGATAATCTCGTTGGTTCATGTTTTAAATACTCACTCATGCCAACCTTGTCAGCATATTTCTCGACTATTGCAGGCATTTGCTCTGTTGGAACACAGTGATTTTCTAAACCAAAAGCAATATCATCTTGAACACTTGTGCCAATAAATTGATTGTCAGGATTTTGAAAAACAATACCAATTAAATCTCTAATTTCAAAAATATTATCTTCAGTTAGTTTTATACCATCGATTTCAATTTCACCCTCTTGAGCAAAATCTAATCCTATTAACAATTTTGCAAGCGTTGATTTCCCACTACCATTATGACCAATAATACATGTATGTTGATCTTTAGGAATTTCTAAGGAAATATTATCCAGTGCTTGTTCTTTAATTTCAGGATTACTAGTATTATAACTAAAACTCAAATTTTTTATTTTTATCATAATAAACCTCACTGTAAAGCTTTTTTAACTTCTTTTTTATATATTTCTACATCTGGTTGATCAAATGGATTAACTTCTAATAAATATGCAGAGTACATACATGCATACATCATAAAAGTCATCAAATGTGCTAGGTTAGCTTCATCTATTCTCTCAATTTCAATTACATAATTAGGTATTTTACCCTCTAGAGAATGTGCAGTCAAAACACTATCCTCAATTTTATCAGCAATTTCTTTAATTGTTAAACCACTAAGTTGATTTAACTTATCAAAATCATCATCAAGATGAACGATCTCTTTATTTTTTAAAGCACTCTTAATATGAATAGTTGTTTCAAATAAAACCTTTGGGCCACCTTGAATAAATTGTCCTAAGGAATGTAAATCTGTTGAAAAAGTTAAACTAATTGGTAATAAACCCTTATTGTCCTTTCCTTCAGATTCACCAAATAATTGTTTTAGCCATTCCATTAAACCTTGAAGACTCGGTTCATAATTAATAAAGGCTTCAACAACTTTATCATTATTATACTGATTATAGCGCTCGGTTGCATATAAATAAGCAAGATTATTTTCATTAACTTGATAGTATATAGTTGCAGCCTGTTGTGCAGCTTTAATAATCTGGGTAATATCAAGATTAATAAAGGCTAATGGTATTAAACCAACTGGAGTAAAAACAGAGTATCTGCCACCAATATCATTTGGGATATCATACTTTAAAAGATTATGCTTAAGCGCATATTCATAAAGATTACCACTATCGCCAGTTGTAATAATTAAACGATCTTTTAAGGCCTTGTGACCATATTTATTAATTAATAAATCGTTAAACATTCGAAAAGCTAACGCTGTTTCTAACGTTGAGCCTGATTTTGAAATAACATTAAGAACAAAATCATTTTCTTGGCAATATTCATAAACTTCTATAAGATAGTCACTAGAAATATTATTACCAACATATAGTAGTTGAAACTTATTTTTTTGATTATTCAAAGCTTGTTCAAAAGCATAAGTTCCCAAATAGGAACCACCAATACCTATTACAACCATAGTTGATGCTTTTTCTTGAAAAGGTTTAAGGTCAATTTTAATCTTGTCAATTAAAGAAAAATTAAAGTCAACTAAATATTGATGCCAACCAAAAAAATCACTACCTAAAGCTTTTTTACTATCTAAGTTATTAATTATTTCTTCAAGATTAATAATATTAATATCTTTTTTTGAATCACTGTTATATTTCTTGAAATTTAACATTTATTATCACCATAGTATTCCCTAATCCAATTATCTAATGCAGCACTTAGTTCACTAAAACCTTTACTTGTTTCCATGATGTTTTCATGATACTTAAAGCGTGATCTATTTTTCGTACGACGACGCCCGCCTCTTTCCAGTGCTTTCATCGAAAAAATCATATGTTTATTAGTACGATTTATTGAGACAATTTTAACTTTGACTTCGTCTTTAACTTTCAAAACTGAATTAACATCCTTAATATATTCGTGTGAAATTTCTGAAATATGTAATAATCCAACAGTGTCTTTATTTATCTTAATAAAGGCACCATATGGCTTAATTGCAATAACTTGACCATTGATTATATCTCCAACATTATATTTCATAAAAACACCTCGTTGATAATTATACCACATTTTTTAATGATAAAAATGTATTTTATTAGCTTTATTTAATGTGTCTATCATATTAGTTTAATTTATTAATAATTTGTGATATAATTTCAATGTATCGGAGGTTTTAAGTTATGCCATTTTACCCATTAATTGCAGCATTACTTTCTTTTTTAAGTGCTCAATTTGTTAAACCATTTGCTAAATATCATAAGACAAGAAAGTTTGATTTCTTTGAAGTTTTAGCAAGTGGGGGCTTTCCAAGTTCACACACTTCAATGATGTCAGCTTTAGCATTATCATTTGGTTTAAGAGATGGCTTTGAATCAGCATCATTTGCGATTTCCTTTATCTTAATGTTAATTATAGGCTATGATGCGATGAATGTTAGACTGTATGCTGGAAAACATATCGCCCTAACCAATCAGTTAATTGATGATTTAAAAGATTTAAAAACCATTAGATTTGATGATCCGATTTATTTTACAAGAATGAAAGAAATCTTGGGACATGAGCGCTTTGAAGTCTTTGGTGGATTTATTCATGGCTTAATTGTAAGTTTTATCTTATTCTTTATTTTTGGAGGTCAATTATAATGCAAACTATAGAAGAAAAAATTAAAGAGTTTACAGAGACTGTTCGTCCTTATCTTCAACGAGATGGTGGCGATTTTGAATTTGTTAAATTTGAAGATGGTATCGTCTTCGTTAAAATGCTAGGGGCTTGTTCAGGTTGTTCATCTTCATCAACAACAATTGATTATATTGAAGATATGATGTGCGAAGAAATACCTGGTGTTATTAGCGTCAAAGAAATTTAGGAGGTTTATAATGAATAAAATTTTAGTTATTGCGGGAAGTAATGGTTCTCATTCAATCAATCAATGGTTTGCTAAAAGATTAGCTGAACATCCACAAGTTGATTACTTAGATACTAGAGAACTTAATGCTCCTTACTATAATATGGATATCGAAGAAAGTACTGGTTACCCTCAAGAAATTATTACTTTATATGATAAGATTCATGATTATGGTAAGTTAATAATTGTTTCACCTGAATACAATGGTTATACACCACCATTTTTAAAAAGTATTACTGATTGGCTATCACGCTATGAAAGATTTTATCTTGATGGCATCGATGTTGTTATTGTTGCAGTCAGTCCTGGTCAAAAAGGTGGAGCTAGTGTTAGGGAAATGCTTACTACAATGTTAAGCTTTACCAATGCAAATATCTTAGGTAGTAAAGGGATTCCAAACTTTTTAGAAACGAATGATTATAGTAGTGAAGTAGAAGAAATAGTAAATTTATTTAAATAATAATTAAGCAGCAAAAAACATGATTTTAGCAAATCATGTTTTTTTAGTAAGAATACTATTTATTTAAATTTTTTAATTCAGCAATCATAAACTCGCCATCTTTTCTAATTAAGACATCATCAAAATAAATTTCTCCACCACCATATTCAGGTGTTTGGATACAAACTAAATCCCAATGAATAATTGAACTATTACCATTGTCAGCTTCATCATAGGCTTGACCTGGTGTTAGATGAAAACTACCATAAATCTTCTCATCAAATAAAATATCTCCCACAGGATGATTTATCTTTGGATTAATTCCAATCGCAAACTCACCAAAATATCGTGCTCCTTCATCACTGTTAAAGATGTCATTAATTTTATCATTGTTGATTTCTGAACTTGCTTCAATAATTTTTCCATTCTCAATAGTTAGTTTAACATTTTTAAACTCTACACCTTGAATACTAGAAATCGTATTATATTGAACAACACCATTAACACTATCTTTAATTGGTGCACTATAGACTTCACCATCAGGAACATTGCGCTCTCCAGCACAGATGATAGCAGGGATATCTTTAATTGAGAAAGTTAAATCACTACCATTACCAACTATTCTAACTTTATCAGTTTTATCCATTAATGCCTTTAAAGGTTTGGCATCCTGATACATTTTAGCATAATCCACTAACATAACATCATAGAAAAAATCTTGATAATCATCATAGCCCATTTTAGCGCTGTTAGCATAATAATTAGTCGGATAATTTAAAAGTACCCACTTTCGTTGATTAACTCGAATATTTTGAGCTTCTTTATTAGCTGCCATAATCTCAGCAATAATATCCTGAGAAACGTTTTTCAGCTCATAATCATTAGACTTACCTCTAATTGAAATTAAAGCATCCATATCTTTAGTCTTTTCTAATTCCCATTTCGCTTTATATTCTCTTGCTTTTTTAGTTGAATTTAAATATTCCAAAGCTTGAACTTCACCATCAACAAATTCAACAGAGGCAATAGCCTTCTTTTTAGTAATTTCCTTAACTAACTCTTTCACTAATGGTTTTGATGCAAAATCATGAGCTACAATTCTTATTATTTCTCCTTCTTGAACATCAATTGAATAATCCACTAGTTGAAAAGCTAGATCATTTATTCTTTTATCAAACATTTTATAACCTCCTGTACTTAAAGAAATATGTTAGTTTCCTAACATATTTACTCTATTATAATCTATTTTAAGTTTTTTAGCGTTCTTTTCAGTCTCAATTTCTTAATTAGAACACATTAATTAAAGTCTTTCTTAAATGGTAATGTAATTGTAAAAGTAGATCCCTGATTAGTTGTACTAGCTACTTCTATAGTTCCATCTACTTTTTTTAGTAATGATTTAACAATACTTAAGCCTAATCCATAACCACCCGTATCACGGTTTCTTGATTTATCTATACGATAGAATCTCTCAAAAATACTGTCTAATTCTTCTGGTGCAATTCCAACCCCAGTATCAACAATAGCAATCTTAATATTATCATTTTCTATAAAGGAACTGACTGTTATGTAGCCTTTCTCAGTAAATTTTAAAGCATTGTTAATTAAATTAATAATAATTTGTTTAATGATTTCCTTATCACTAATAAACTCCTCTTCAAGGTAATTACTGAATGTTAAAGTGAGATGTAAATCTTTATGGTCATAGATTGCTTTTAATTCCTCAAAAACATCATCCATTCTAATGATTTCAAGATTTAGAGATATATCTATTGAAGAAGTTAAATTATTAATTAAACTATCCAGTCTCTTTGTCTCACTCTTTATTGTTTTTATAACTCTCTTTTGATCCTCTAGTGAGTTTACCTTATCCTTACTTAATAAATCACTTAAACCAACAATAGCTGTAATTGGTGTCTTTAGTTCATGTTTAATATCATCAATAAAATTATCTTGTTGTACTTTAATTTCTTTTAAAAGACTAACATCAATATATTGAACGATAGTCCCACTAAAATAATCATTGCTAAATATTTTTAAAATAACTTGATATGGCTTTTCATTAATAGTAGTTTCTAAATGTTTTTCGTTTTGTTTACTTGTCATAAACATCGTTAAATAATTATCATCTAACAACATATTTCTCAATGAAGCTACATCGTATAATTGTTCAAGCGCTTGATTGTAAATCATCTTTTCATCACTGAAAATAATTAATATTGGTTGCTTAATATCATTAATTAACATCGTAAGCGAGTTAAGTAAATTTGTTCTGTTTTTCTCCTTATTATAATGTTGTAACCTTATTATTCTTTTATTAGTTAAATAACGCGCTAATAAAACAATAAAAATTATAACAATAATATTAATTATAATTAGTACAGTGAAATTAACCTTCATCAACAAATACATATCCAACACCTCTTTTAGCAATCAGTCTCTGCTTTAAATCAAGTTTCTTCTTAATTGAGGAGATATGGGCATCAATAACACGTAAATCAATATCATTATCAAAACCCCATATTTTTTCATTAATCGTATCGCGTGAAATAACAATGTTTTTATTTTCAATAAAATAAACAAGTAAATCAAATTCAATTTTTGTAAGATTAATTATTTCATTTTGTTTAGTTACCGCTCTTTTAGCAAGATTAACTTCAATATCATCAATGTAATAACTTTTAAGGTGTTTTCTTCTAAACTGTGCTTTAATTCTAGAGTTCAGTTCTCGTGAAGAAAAAGGTTTTGTTAGATAATCATCTGCACCAACATCCAAACCTTTAACAATATCCATCTCACTATCCTTAGCTGTCAACATGATAATCTTTAAATCTTGATTAGTTTTTCTTATTTCTTTAATAATTTCATAACCAGAAAGTGAGGGTAACATCCAATCAACAAGTGCTAAATCATAATAATTATCTTGAAGTAACTGTAAACCAACTAGACCATCCCCGCACAATTCAACTTCATAATTACTACTTTTTAAATCAAACTCTAAAAGTAATTGTAAAGCACTCTCATCTTCAATCACTAAAATCTTTTCCATTATAGTTCAACAAATTTACCGTTGCCAATAAAAATAGTTGCTTCACAAATATTAGCTAAATGACCACGTGATCTTTCTAAAGTTCTTAAAACACCCATTAATAACATATATGATTCAACATTATCATCTTTAATCAAACTAAATGGATTACTAGCAATTGTCTCGCGTAAAAGACCTCCTAATTGATTTTCACTTTGAATAATTTCATAAGCATAATCAACATCTTGTCTTATAAAAGCTTCTCTAGCTTTCTCAAGTAAATCAATAACAATATTTGACATTTTTAGTGAGTTCTTTAAAAATGTTTCATTTAAAAAAGTTTCATCACAATTTAAGATGGCCGTTTTAGCAATCGTTTTAGCATAATCACCAATTCTTTCTAAATCATTAGCAACCTTAATTATTGCAATTAATTTTCTTAAATCAGATGCTACTGGTTGATATTTAGCAATTGCTAACATGACATCATAATTGATTTGTTCTTCTAATTGATTAATATGTTCATCACCATCCAAGACAATCAAAGCTTTTTTATTATCCTTTTGAATTAAGGCTTGAATAGCATGACGATGAGCTTGTGTTGTCTTTTCAAACATCTCACTTAAAGAAACAATAATTCCATCTAATACTTCATCTAACATTATCATAGTTTTTCCTCCTAACCAAATCTTCCTGTAACATAATCTTCTGTTTGTTGTTGAGCAGGATTTGAGAAAATAATATCAGTCAAATCATATTCAACTATTTCGCCCATTAAAAAGAAGGCTGTATAATCACTAATACGAGCAGCTTGCTGCATTGAATGTGTCACAATGACTATTGTATAATTATTCTTTAATGTTTCCATCAATTCTTCAATTTTTTTAGTTGAAATCGGATCAAGTGCTGAAGTCGGTTCATCCATTAAAATAACATCTGGATCCATTGCAATCGTTCTAGCAATACAAAGTCGTTGTTGTTGTCCTCCTGATAAGGAGAGAGCACTGGTATTTAAGCGGTCTTTAACTTCATCCCATAAAGCAGCTTTCTTTAAACTATCTTCTACTAGCTCATCTAAAATTGCTTTATCAGTTAAACCTTGGCACTTTGGCCCATAGATAACATTTTCATAAATACTCATTGGGAAAGGATTAGGTTTTTGAAAAACCATCCCAACTTTCTTTCGTAATTCAATGACATTATATTTTTCTACATTTATATTATCATTATCATAAATGATTTGTCCAGTAATCGTACAATTTTCAATTAAATCATTCATGCGATTTAAGCAGCGTAGAAATGTTGATTTACCACATCCTGAAGGACCAATTAAAGCTGTTACCTTATTCTTTTTTAAAGCGATATCCATATTTTTTAAAGCATGATTCTTGCCATAATATAAATTCAAATCTCTAATTGTAAAAATATCTTCCATTTTAATAACCTCTTTTCTTCTTAAAGTATTTTTCAACAAACTTAACTAACACATTTAAGATAATAACAATTAATAATAATATTAAGGCTAAAGAATAGGCCTCTTGAATACCACCTTGAGCATATGTTGGTTCTTGAAGGATTAAATATAAGTGAGTTGCAAGTGTTGCTGATGGTTCAAAGATTGATGTTGGAAAACCATTTAAAGTACCAATAACAAACATGATAGCTGCTGTTTCACCAATAATACGACCAATTGATAGGATTACTCCATTAATGATACCATCTAAACAAAAGGGAACAACAACCTTAGTTACTGTATCATATTTAGTAGCACCTAAAGCTAAACTGGCTTCTATTTGAGAGCGCTCAATAGTTTTTATTGCTTCCTCAGTATTCTTAATTAAAACTGGTAAAATAACAATAGCCATGGCAAGACCAGCAGCAAAGATTGAACGATTTAGACCAAAATAATAAATAAAGAATGATAAGGCAAATAGGCCATAAATGATTGAAGGGATTCCTGTTAAGCTATCAATTGAAAAACGAATTAGACTAATTATGCGTCCTTGCTTTGCATACATTTGCATATAAATAGCACTAAAGATTCCTAATGGTATGGCAACAATCAAAGCAATACCAATTAACATCAATGTGGATACAATTAAGGGATTTGAGGAAATTAGTAAGTCTAAATTTAATTGAGCTAAACCTTCTAAAACGATGTATCCAATAATTAAAGCAATAAAGGCAATTAATAGTATTAGCGATAAATACATAGCGTATTTTACAAAGTTAATACCAAATTTATGATTAAGCATCACTAGTCCCTCCTCTTTTAATTACTACTAATAAAATATAATTTAAAATCATAATCAAGATAAATAAAATAATTCCTGTTGCATAAAGTGCACTTTGATGTAAACCACTAGCATAAGCCATCTCAGTTGCAATATTTGATGTCAGAGTACGAACTGGTTCTAATAAATTTCCTGGGAAATTGATAGCATTACCTGATACTAACATAACAGCCATTGTCTCACCAATAACCTTACCAGCTCCAAGTACAATTGCAGACATAATTCCTAAACGAGCCGCTCGAAGATCAACCTTAAAGATAGTTTGAATTGTATTAGCTCCTAGAGCATATGAGGCTTCATCATATGATTTGTTGATGGCATCTAAGGAAGTTACTGAAACAGTAATAATAGTTGGCAAAGACATTAAGGCTAAGACTGCAATTGCTGCTAACATACTATTTCCCGAAACTCCCTCAATATATTTTCCATTATCATAAATTATTTTAACTAAAGTTTTTAAAATAAAGAAACCATAAATAACAGAAGGAATTCCTGCTAAAATTTCCACAAAAAACATTATTGTCTTCTTTATTTTTTTGGGTGCCATTTTTGATAAATACGCTGCACTTAAAACCCCAATAGGTATCGCAATTAATAAAGAAAGTAACGTTGAGATAATGGTTGCTAGGACCATGTATAGTAAACCAAATTGAGGATCAGTGGCATTTGGTGACCATTCTTTATTAAGAATCATCTCAAAGAAACCATATTCTTTTAGTGCTGGAAATCCAGAAGCAAAGATAAAGATGATAATGATAAAAAGAATCAAACCTGAGAAAATAACACTTAAACGATAAAGAGATTCAAATAATAAGCGTTTCTTCTCTGATTTTTTAGTCTTGGCTAACATTAATGAATCCCTCCTCAGCAATAATTTCATGACCTTTTTCACTATGAATAAACTCTATGAAGGCTTTAGTTTTGTCATCGGCATTTTTAGTAACAATATTAAAATTTCTTGTTAGAAGATATTTATTTCTTAGAACATTTCTTTTTGTTGGTTCAATATTATTAATTGAAATAGTCTTAGTGTTTTCAGTAATAGAACCTAATGATAAATAACCAATTGCTCCTTCTTTTTGTTGCACATTTTCTATAACTGCACCTGTTGAATTGACAATAATAGCCTTAGCATTAGTATTGCTACTCTTGTCTTCATTCAACAAACCTGTTATCTCTTCAAAAGCATTCCTTGTACCACTACCATATTCTCGGGATACAATCACTATGCCAAGGTTTTTGCCACCAACTTCAGACCAGTTTTTTATTTTACCTGAATAAATATCACATAATTCTTGTTGGCTTAAATTAGTAACCTGATTATCCTTATTTACTATAACAGCCATAGCATCAATAGCAATGACTTCACTTTTCAATCCTAAAGCTAGTTCATCCTTTTCGACTTCTCTTGAAACCATACCAATATTTGCTAGATTTTCACTTGCTGCCTTAATTCCTGCTGAGGATCCATCAGCATTAATATTGATTTTTTGATTAGTATCTTTTTGATACTGCTCAACTAATTTATTCATTAAAGGAGCAACTGATGTTGATCCTGATATTTCTAAATCTTTGCTTTGCGAACAGCTACACAAAAAAAAGAAACAGCCTATTAAGATTAATTGTTTGTATTTTCTCACAACTATCATCCTTTCGCTTTAAGTATAGCGTTATAGTATTAAGGAAATATTGTAGAAATGTTAAAAAAACGTTAACAAAGCACTACAAATTTTCATTGAATTTAAAAACCATGATTTCACTTGAAATCATGACCACAAATAATCTTTTCTATAAAGTTTTTCTTATTTACTAACGACAATATAACCTTCATCAGTAATTACTTTTTGTCCTTCACTAGAACTAATAAACTCAAGGAATGCTTTAGTATCTTCATTTATTTCTTTAGTAACAAGATTAAAGTTTCTTGTTAAAAGATACTTATTTGCTTTTACGTTTTCTTCACTTGGTTCAATACCATTTAGTGATAAGACTTTGATACTTTCATCAACAGAACCTAATGAAATATAGCCGATAGCACCTTCTTTTTGTTTAACATTTTCTATTACTGCTCCTGTTGAATTAGCTACGATAGCTTTTGATGACACTTTACTGCTTTTATCTTCATTTAATAAAGACATTGTTTCTTCAAAGGCATCTCGAGTACCACTACCAGTTTCACGTGTAGTAAGTTCAATTGGTAGATCCTTACCACCTATTTGCGAATAATTAGTAATTTTTCCAGCATAAATATCATGTAATTGTTCCTTAGTTAAATTAGTTATAGCACTATCCTTATTAACAATTACAGCAATCGCATCAATTGCAATAACATCACATGATAATCCCAATGCTAGTTCATCATCCTCAACCTCACGAGAGACCATCCCAATATCAGATATCCCCTCACTTGCTGCTTTGATACCAGCTGATGAGCCATCAGCATTAATATTAATTTTAATTGACCCCTTATTCTGGTATTCTTCTACTAGTTTAGTCATTAAAGGTGCGATTGAAGTTGATCCAGATATTTCAATTTTACCACCATCATCCTTTCCTGAACAACCACTTAAAATTAATAATCCAAATAACATTACAAATGATAATACTTTAATTTTTTTCATATATCTTCCATCCTTTCACCAATAATTCTACTTACTAATTATTACTGAAAAATAAAGAAATTGTTAAAATTGCGTTAAAATAAAAAGTTAACCATAGTTAACTTTCAATTTTTACTCTTTAAATATTTTATTTATTATTGCTATCAAGGAAATTCATTGGCTTAATTCCTCTAATATAATAAAGGAATGGTGTATCAACAATTGATGTGAAAACATAAAGAATGAAAGTACTTATAATAACATCAATTAAAACAGCATCTGTAAAAACTCCATAGAAGGCAATAATATTAAAAAGGACAGCATTAAAGAACTGTGCAAAGATAGTTGAAAAATTATTTCGTACCCATAAGAATTTTCTTTCATCCTTGTTTATTTTTTTGGTGAAATTCCAAATTAAATAATATGCTCTAACATCAATTAATTGAACAATCACATAACTAACTAAATTTGCTAAAATAATTCGTGGTGTATAGCTAAATATTTTTTCAAAGTGAGGCATAAACTCATCGCTTTGAGCTGGTGTAAATAACATCCAAAATTGGACAATTAAAACAAAGATAATACCAACTAAAAAACTTAAGAGAATTGTCATATCAGCATCCTTTTTACTGTACCTTTCACAAAGTAAATCAGTAACTAGAAAAGATGATGCAAAACAAACACTTCCTAGAGTCATACTAACACCAAAGGCTTCCACCAATACAATTACTCCAATACTTGAGGCGATAATAGCAATACAATTCCAAACCAAAAGTCCTTTCTTTCCAAAAAGATAGAAAAGAAGGATAACGGCTCCAAAAAAGAGAAAGATACTAATTAATAATAAAATTTCTGTGCTCATTTATTCACCTCAAATAATTGTTATTTTAAAACTTTTTCTGAACGAGAAGAAATATTATAACAATGATCACCAATACGCTCCAAATCACTAATAATATCCACAAAAACTGTCGTAGCAATAATACCCATTTTCTTTTTACTTTTAACTCTTTCAATATAAGCTGCTTTAGCACTTACTTCAATATCATCTAACTTATCCTCTGTTTCACTAATATCATCACATAGCTCTTGTGATGGCTCAACAAGTAATTTAGTAACATTATCTAGTAAAATATCTAATAAGTCAAAGATTTTGATAACATCTTCCATGGCGATTGTCGTAAGATGCTCACTTGCAGAATAGATTTCTTCAAAATAATTAACAACATTAATACATTGATCACCAATTCTTTCCAAGTCCTTTAATGAATAAAATAAGTTATTATGCATAATATTATTTTTCTCAGAAACAGAATAACCACCAATTTCAACTAAATATGATGAAATCTTATCATTTAAATCATTGACCATCTCTTCATTATTCTCAACTCTGCGCGCATATTTAGTATCTTTAGTAACGATAAACTTTCTAGTATTAATAACCATCTTTTGACAAATAAGTGCCATTTCACTAGTTGCTGAATAAGCTACTGAAATTGCTACTTCAGGAGATTCCTTAATTAATTTAGGATCTAAAACAATTGTTGTTTCAATATTATCACTATCTTCTTCATTATCTTTTATTAACTTAGTAACAATAAAGACAAGTACAGAGATGAAAGGTAATAAGACAATTGTTGTCGTAACATTAAAGGAAGCATGAGCAAAAGCAATTTGCATCATTTTAGTTAAGCCTAAAACATCAGCACCCCATTGAATATATGAATAGAACAAAGGGAAGATACTTAAAAAGATTATTGTACCAATAACATTAAAGGTAACATGTGCTGCTGCTGCTCTTTTGGCAGCGACTGAACCACCAACTGCTGCTAACACAGCTGTAATTGTTGTTCCGATATTATCACCAAATAAAATTGGTAGAGTACCTTGTAAATCTAAAAGTCCATCACTATATAAACTTTGTAAAATACCAATAGTTGCTGATGATGATTGGATTAGTAATGTCATAACAACTCCTAAACCAACTCCTGCAAATTTATTATTGCTTAATTCAACCGCAAAATCTCTGAAAATATCCATTTCTGCTAATACCTTTAACCCATCACCCATAGTACTAAGACCAAAGAATAAGCAACCAAAACCGATCAATAACATCGAAATATATTCTTGTTTTGGTCTTTTAGAAAACATTAAAGCAAAAGCTCCCACCACTATAAAGTATGGCGCAAATTGTTGTAAGTTAAAACCAATTAAAATAGCAGTTATTGTCGTTCCAATATTGGCTCCCATGATAATTCCAACAGCCTGTTTTAAGTTCATTAAGCCTGAACGTACTAAGCTAATAGTTAATGCAGTTGTCCCGGAACTTGATTGAATTAAACCAGTAACTAAAGCTCCAACTAAAACACCTTTAACAGGGTTGGTTGTATACTTATCAATAATTGTTTTCATACGTGAACCAGCTAATATTTTTAGTTGATCACCCATCGTTCTAATTCCAAAAAGGAATAATCCTAGCCCAGCCAATACTTTTAAACCATCAAAGTTAACTGCCTGTGCTTGCATAATAAAGTCTTGCATAATGCCCTCCTATTTATCTTTCATTTATTCTTCCGGCTCTTCAAAGAAAGTTAACTGTTCTCCAGTTAAATCATCGTAATCATATAATTCAATATCATCGTCTTTACTTAAATCATATGTAATAACAACTTCATCACTTGCCTTTACATGTAAATCACCAAGGATACAGGCATCAATTACCTGATTCTTATCTTCTAATTTTATTGATTTTTTTAAGCCCTCTTGTGCTTTACTTAATGGCGTATCATATGCTTTTAATAACGTTACATCATAAAGTGAATCAGTAACGTAAATAGCTTCGTTTTGTTGTAAAACAAAGGTTCTTAGAACATAATCTGGATTACTCTTCTTAGCTTTTATGTAAAGAACTCCTTTAGTAACTCGATTGCCAATCTCTATTTGTGAAATACTAATTCTCTTAGTTTGACCATTTTCAAAAACTAAATAGAGTTGCTCTTCGCTAAATGGTGAACAGGCAATGGCACAAGCCAATTGATCATTAACTAATTTCATAGCTTTTACACCAGCAGATTTTAAACCAGTTGCATTAATAGCAGCTAATGAATAGCGTAGAAGATAACCTTTTTGAGAAGCTAAGATTATATCATCATTGCTTGTTGCAATAAAATTACTAACTACCTTATCATCATTTTTAACATTGATATATTTTGTTACTTTGGAATATCTTGTTAAATCTAAATCTTTAACTTCTGAGACTTTTAACATTCCCTGTTGTGTCGTTGTAACTAAGATATTATTAATACTAAAATCATTAATTAAGACAGCATTAACAACTTTTTCATTATTTAAACCTTGGACATAATTACTAATATGTTTACCAAAGTCTTTCCACTTAGTTTCTTGGATTTCATAGACTGGTAAATAAGCATAGTTTCCATTTTCAAAGAAAACTAATAATTTATCCAATGTTGAGGCACTAGAAACAGCAAAGATAAAATCATCTTCTTTTCTAACAATATCCTCACTACTTGATTGGTATGAGCGCATACTTGAACGTTTTATATAACCGTCCTTACTTATACTAATCATAACTTCACTATCTTGAATCAATTGTTCCTTATCAATAACAATATCTTCAATACTATCTTCAATATATGTTTTACGCTCTTGCTTAAACTCAGCCTTAACCTCATTTAGCTTAGCAATAATCTCTTCATTTAAAACTTTAGGATCAGCTAAAATAAGACTCAATTTTCTAATATATGCTAATAGCTTTTCATACTCTTGTTCTAAAACAACAATATCAGTATTACTTAAACGATATAATCTTAAATCAACAATTGCCTTAGCTTGAGTTTTTGAGAAGTTAAAGGCACTTACTAAATTTGTTATTGAATCGCCACGATTGTTACTTTCTCTAATGATTTGAATAACTTCATCAATAACATCAACAGCTGTAATTAAACCTTCAACAATATGTAATCGCTTCTGCGATAACTCCAGTTCATAATTAGTCATCTGTGTTAAAACATCTTTTTGATGCTCGATATAACAATCTAGCATTGGTATAATTCCCAATAATTTAGGAGATTTATTAACAATAGCTACCATATTAAAATTATAATAAATTTGAAGATTAGTATTCTTATATAAGTAATTTAATACTAATTGTTCATCAGTATCCTGTTTAAGCTCAATTACAATACTTAAGCCATTACGATCAGATTCATCTCTTATAGCGATAAATCCATCAATGACTTTATCATATTTGATTTCTTCTAGTTTTCTTACTAATTCAGCTTTATTAACATCATAAGGCAGTTCATAAATATTTATTACCTTAATATTTTTTACGGTTTTTATTTCTAATTTTGCTCTAACAACAACACGACCGCGACCAGTTTCATAGGCTTTTCTAATCTCATCTTTACCTTGAATAATTCCACCAGTACAGAAATCTGGACCTTTAACAATTTTTAAAATATCATCTAATTGACAAGTTGGTTTTTTTATTCTTAATACTGTTGCATCAATAATTTCAGCCATATTGTGGCTTGGAATATCAGTTGCATAACCTGCCGAAATACCTGTGCTACCATTAACTAATAAATTAGGAAAGTAAGCTGGTAAAACAACTGGTTCTAACTCTGTGTCATCAAAGTTTGGTGCAAAAACAACAGTATTTTTATCAACGTTTTCTAAAAGACGCATGGCTGCTTTGCTTAATCTCGCTTCTGTATAACGCATCGCTGCTGCTGGATCACCATCAATTGAACCATTATTTCCATGCATATCAATTAAAGGATAATTAAGTTTAAATGATTGTGATAATCTTACTAGAGCTTCATACACACTACTATCACCATGAGGGTGGTAATTACCAATAATAACACCTACTGCTTTTGCTGATTTACGATATGGTTTATTATCATGATTCCCTTCTTTAAACATCGCATATAAAATACGACGCTGGACTGGCTTTAAGCCATCACGAGCATCTGGAATAGCACGATCTTGAATAATATATTTTGAATAACGCCCAAAACCATCACCAACAACATCTTCAAGGTTCATTAAAAGTGTCTTTATATCATTCATTACTTCAATTCTCCTTTAAGCATATTTGTATAGTCATCTTCCATTGTGAAGCTGACATTCTCCTCAATCCACTGACGTCTAGGCTCTACTTTATCACCCATTAAAATATTAATTCTTTTCTCAGCAATTGCCATATCAGAAATTTTTACTTTAATTAGTTTGCGTTTATCTGGATCCATTGTCGTATCCCATAATTGTGTAGCATTCATCTCACCAAGACCTTTATATCTTTGAATCTCACCTTTACCGTGTTCTTCAATTAAATCAAATAACTCTTCCTCATTATAAGCATATTCTTCAATTGTTTTTGAACCAGCTTTCTTAGTGTATTTAAATAAAGGTGGACACGCTAAATATATTTTCTCTTGAAGAAATAAATCTTTCATATATAAATAGAAGAACGTTAACAACAAAACCTGAATATGAGCACCATCAGTATCAGCATCAGTCATAATAATTACTTTTCCATAATTAATATCATCAGCACTAAAATCATTGCCATAACCGCCACCAATAGTATAAATTAGTGTAGCAATTTCCTCATTCTTCATTATTTCATCAAATTTAGCTTTTTGGGTATTAATTACTTTCCCACGCAAAGGTAAAATAGCTTGATACTTACGATCACGCCCTTGTTTAGCACTACCACCAGCACTATCTCCCTCGACAATAAACAATTCATTTTTTTCATAATTTTTTGATTGAGCTGGTGTTAATTTACCACCTAAAATACGTTGCTTACCACCATCTTTGCCTTTACGACTATCTTCTCTGGCTTTACGCGCTGCTTCTCTTGCTTGTGAGGCTTTAATCGCTTTTTTAATTAACTTATGAGCAAATTCGCGGTGCTCTTCTAAATAAAAATACATTTTATCATAAATAGTTGATTCAACACTACTACGCGCAATCGGTGTCCCCAATTTTGATTTAGTTTGACCTTCAAATTGTAGAATATTTTCTGGAATACGAACAGAAACAATTGCACAAATTCCTTCTCTAATATCGCTACCTTCAAGGTTTTTATCTTTTTCTTTTAAAAGTTTTTGGTCACGTGCATAATCATTAAACACTTTAGTTAAACCTGTTTTAAAGCCAACTTCATGAGAACCACCATCAATTGTTTTAACGTTATTAACAAATGATAAGATATTTTCAACATAACCTTCATTATATTGTAAAGCTATTTCAATCTCGATATCGTTTATTCCAGATTCAAAATAAATAACTTCACCAATCGTTTGTCTTTCTTCATTTAAGAAATCTACAAAACTAGAAATACCATTTTCATAATAGTATTCTTCTAATTTATGCTCTTCGCTTCTTTGATCTACTAAAATTATCTTTAGTCCTTTCAATAAAAAAGCAGATTCTCTTAGTCGCTCTGATAACATTGTAAAGCTAAATTTTGGAGCATTAAAAACTGTTTCATCAGGCTTAAAAGTAATGATTGTACCTGTTTTATTTGCTTTACCTATTTCCTTTAATGGTGTTCTAACATGGCCACCATTTTCAAACTCAATTAAATATTCTTTATTATCTCTAAAAATATTAACTTTCATATATTCTGAAAGGCCATTAACAACACTAGCTCCTACACCATGTAAGCCGCCAGATGTTTTATAGCCACCTTCTTGCCCAAATTTACCACCAGCATGGAGGATTGTAAATATTACTTCTGGAGTTGATTTACCACTTTGATGTTTACCAGTTGGAACACCTCGTCCATGATCTTCAATTGTAATTGAATTATCATTATTTAAAATTACTTTGATCTCATTTCCATAACCTGCTAATGATTCATCAATAGCATTATCAATTATTTCCCAAACAAGATGATGTAATCCTTTATTATCTGTACTACCAATATACATTCCTGGTCTTTTACGAACTGCCTCAAGACCTTCTAAGACTTGGATAGTTGATTCATCATATTTTTTTTGAGCCATTTAATCACTCCTTAACCAATTTATTATAGCATATTTACTTTTATTTTTTAATACTTCTCATTTAAATATTTTATTATTTTTATGATTTTGTTATTCTTTATACCACTAACAAATTAATTGTAACATTAAATAGCAAATAAGAAAAATAACAGCTTATAAAACATAAATAAAGCTTGTGATTCTAAACTAACTGGATTTTGATATTAACCTAAATTATGCATAATTAAGAAAAAACCTCAAACTGAGGTTTTTCTTAGAACTTGAAACACTAACTTGTTAGTCACTCTTACCTTTAGCAACTAAGAACATTTGTCTAACAATCATCAATGCTGCACCAATTAATAATGTAATAATTATTAAAGAATCATCACTTCCACCATTAGGAACATCACCATCATAAGGAGTTTTTATTGCATTATCATCCTTATTAACGTTATTATTTCCTTGATTGTCATTACCTTTATCATCTTGCTTTTCTTCAAGAACTAAATTAAAGACAGTGTCTCCTGTTACAGTATATTCTGTTTCAATTGGATAAATTGTTCGTGCTCCTGGTTTAGCCCAACCACTAATTTCGTAATCATCCTCTAATTTACCATCATAATCACGTAATACTATTTCATCATTTTCTCTTACATCTTTAACTTCATAGTACAATTCTCCGTTAACATAATATTTAACAGTATATAATGGCATTTCTTTCTCTTTAAAAATCATATGGAATATGATATCTTCTGTTACAGTATATCTTGATTCCATTGGATAAACTACTAAATCACCGGCTCTACCCCAACCATCAATTTCATAGTTTGGATCTATTTCATCAGTATATTTGATTAAAACAATTTCTTCATTTTCTTCTATGTCATTACTTTCATGATACAGTGCACCATTAACATAGTATTTAACACTATATAGCGCAATATCTTTTTCAATGATTTCCAAATCAAATCTCATATTACCAGAAATCTTATAAGTTTCACCAATCGAAAGGATTGTTCTTCCACCAGGCATTGCCCAACCATCAACTTCATAATCTGGATCAATTTCACCTGTGTAATCTGGTAATATTATTTCATCATCCTTTTCTAAACCATTCATTTCAAAATATAACTCATCATCAACATAATATCTAACACTATATGTTTCTGCTTCTTTTTCTTTAAGCACTAAATCAAATCTTGTATTACCAGTTACAGTATAACTATCTTCAAAAGCGTATATAGCTTGTTCACCTGGTTTTGACCACCCAATTGCTTCATAATTTGGATCAACTGCTTCAGTATAGTCTGCTAAAGTTATTTCTTCATCTTCTTCTAATTCATTAATTTCAAGATACAATTCATCATCAACATAATATTTAACACTATATGTTTCTACTTCTTTTTCTTGAAGTACTAAATCAAATCTTGTATTACCAGTCACAC
>JAJDGJ010000020.1 GCA_030265585.1 Erysipelotrichaceae bacterium OttesenSCG-928-M19
TTTATGATTTTTGTATTTATTATCCTTATTTGTGGTATAATACAACGGTTATATGAAAAGAGGAAATAAATGCAAAATTTTAAAGAGTTTGGATTAAAAAAAGAGCTTATAAAAGCACTAGATACTCTCGGTTATGAAAAACCAACTTTAATCCAACAAAAGGCGATTAAGCCTATTATTGATGGAAATGATATTATTGCTTGTGCTCAAACGGGGACAGGTAAGACAGCAGCGTTTTCATTACCAATTTTAAATGATATGGAAAGAAATGGTAATATTCAAGCCTTAATACTAACACCCACTAGGGAATTAGCATTACAGATAAATGAAAACATTAGAGAATATAAAAAGCATTTGAAATTAAAGAGTGTGGTTATTTATGGTGGAGTTAAGCAGGGTATGCAAGTAAGAGCCTTACAACAAGGAGCTGATATACTTGTTGCAACACCAGGGCGTTTACTTGATTTAGTTAGTCAAAAATATATTGATTTAAAAAACATTACTTTCTTTGTTTTAGATGAAGCTGATAATATGTTAGATATGGGTTTTATTCATGATATTAAAAAGATTATTAAATTATTGCCAAAACAAAGACAAACTTTATTGTTTTCAGCGACGATGCCACAAGAGATTAAAGAGCTAGCTAATAGTTTGATGCATAACCCAATTGAAGTAAGTGTTGCACCAGTATCATCAGCCGTTGATACAGTTAAACAATCATTATATTATGTTGATAAATCTAAGAAACTTGATTTACTTTTAGAGGTTATGGATGATAAAAGATATCATTCCACATTAATTTTTACAAGAACTAAACATGGTGCTGATAAACTTGTAAAAAAATTGAAAGTTAATAAATTTAAAGTTGCTGCTATTCACGGTAATAAATCACAAAATAATCGACAACGTACTTTGGCAGAGTTTAAAGAAGGTAAAATAAACACTCTAGTGGCTACTGATATTGCAGCTCGTGGAATTGACATTGATGATTTGGCTTATGTTATTAATTATGAAATTCCTAATATTGCTGAGACCTATGTTCATCGTATTGGTCGAACAGGAAGAATTGGTCGTGCAGGTGAAGCGATATCCTTAGTAGATAATGAAGAAAAAGCCTTCATTAAAGATATTCAGAAGTTAATGAATAAAAAGATTATGGTGATTGAAAATCATAGTTATCCACTTAAAAAGAAAGCGATAGTAACTAGTAAAACAAATTCACAAAAAAATAAAAGTAACTTTAATAAGGATAAGAAATCACCATTTAAAACTGATGGAAATAAAAGAAAGAGTAGAAGAAGTAATTATAAACATAGTAAAAGTCATAAACACTAATAAATAGACTATCTAGAAATTTAGATAGTTTTTTATTAGTGTATAATATTCGACAATGATAAGGAAATAAGTTATGATAAAATTACATAATAGTAAAAAAGTAGAGATCGTATGAAAAATTTTCTTAGAGTGGCTTTAATCGCATGTTTCATTGTAGTTGAGCAAGTAATGTTCAGGCTGATTCAGATTATGAAAAAAGGATAAATTAGGACGTGTTATTGAGGAAAGAGAGTATTATAGTAATGGTCGTTTAAAAGAAAAAGAAGTTACACGCTATTATAAGAATACTGATGAAGAATTAGTTACTAAAGAATGGAAATACAATAAACGTGGGAAGATAACATCTTACAAATATGAAAAAAATAAGGTTTATTGGGACAGAGATGAAGAAGAATATGAAGATGATCTAATTTATAAAAAAGTTATAAAATATAAGAATGGTATAAGAAAGACAGAGAAAAGAACTTATTATAAAAAAGGTAAATGGACTTCAAAAGTTACAGCTTCATATAATAAAAAGGGTAAGTTAAAAAAAGCAAAGCGAGTAGTTAATAGAAATTATTAGTAAATAAGGTAGAGTTTATAAATAAGCTCTCCTTTTTTTATTGGATTTGGACATATTATTAAAACACCTTTTTATGAAAATAATGATAATATTTATAAAAGGGAGGTTTTTTAAATGAATGTAAGTATTGTTGTACCATATACAAATACCTATGAATTAATGGTTAACTTTTTGGAGAAAACAATTCCTCTTGTTAATAAATATGGCTATGAGTTAGTCTTAGTTAAAGATGAGGATTGTAGTGCTGAGATGAATGAGGTGGTTGCTAAATTGATTGCTGGTAATCAACTGATTAAGCATATTGATAATGGTTACAAGAATGGGTGCTCAGTTGCGAACAATATTGGTGTCGCAAATGCTAGTAATGAAATTATTGCCTTTGTTAACAATGATGTCTTTTTACAAGATGATACTATTGAAATTTTAAAAGCAGAGCTTTTATCAGATGATAAGATTGGTGTAGTTCAACCATTATTATTGTATCCCAACTCTAATTTAGTACAATCGACAGGGCATACTTTTGGTGAATATCATAATAGTCATACTTTGATCAATCGTGATTATAATGCTAAAATTGTTCAAACAAGAGCTGTTCGTCAAGGTCTAACATCAGCAACCTATGTTATGCGAAAGTCTTTATTTAATGAATTAGGTGGTTTTGATACGATGTTCTACAATGCTTGGGAAGGTTTGGATTTTACGATTAGAGTTACTGCTAGTGGTAAGCAATGTATCTATTTACCTAAAGCAGTTGCTTATCATATTCAAGGTGGATCTCGTGAAAGAATTTTTAGAAATCAGAATTATCAAGATTCTTACTTTTGGCTAAAAAATAAAAAGGATTTACAATGTGATTTTCAATCAATAATTATGGAGCAATTAAATGATTTAGAAATATTTAATGTTAATAATGAGTATCATTTCATTAATTGTAGCAGTTACTCTTATGAACAGTGGCAACCTTTATTAGCTTTATTTAAAGGTCAAATTACTAAAGAGAGTATTACTTTATATAATAGTGACAAAGCAATTAAATTAGAAGATAAAGTTATTTTAAGTGAATTAAAGAAGCATGATAAAGTAATTTATTTAGTTGATAATTATACTAAGATTAAGAATAATAAATATGTCTTTAAAGAAAAAGATTCAAAAAATGATATTGTTATTGATATTAGTGGAAATGTCCTAGCAGTAGCATCATTTTAATAAAAAAACCTCTTAATATCCAATGATTAACATTGTTTATTAAAGAGGTTTTTCTTATAAGTACTGTTTTATAACTTCACTTAAATCTTGTTCAGCTTGTCCTGTTATCATTAAACCTTTGCCGCCACCATTTATCTTAAGCTCATTTTTTAAACGAGCAAATAATTCTTCTAAGGGATAAGTTAAATCTTTTTGTTTGACAAGAATAAATTGATATTTATCATCTTTTTTAATTTGTAGTAATCCTTTTAAAGGTTGTTCACTATTGATAATTGCATTAGCCATAATTTTTAAATCTTCAAAGTTATTATCAGGTTGTTGGTAATAGATAAAATTATCAGTACTTTTAGCCACTATAGCAGCTAGCTCCATCTGATAATACTTTGTTTTAAAATCATTTAATTCTTTAGTAAGTGCAATACCTTTATCAATAAGACCTTGTGTTTTTTCAACAAGGGTATCTTCATTAGCTTTCGTAATAAACTTTAATTCTTTAAAAACATCATTAATTACTTCAAAATATGCAATCATTCTTAAACCTGCTGTAAATAATAATTTATAGTCTTTACCAGTCTTTTCAACTGAAAGACATTTAACAGCTTGGATTTGTGAAACATTATCAAAATGAAGGCAGCCACAAGCATTGAAATCATCTAATGTTTCAATATTAGTAATTCTAACTGGATCTGAATACTTAGGGTTATCTTCAAGATTATATTTGTGAAGCTCACTTTTAGCAACCATAAAGATATCTAGTTTTCTATTCTCTAAAATTAGTTGATTAGCTTTTTGTTCAACAGCAGCCATTATTTCAGGTGTTAGTTCTTCACCAGCTAAAACTAAATCACAATAATCACCATGAACATGATGAGAGACTGTCATTAAATCATAATCTTTTTCAAAGATAGCCGTTAGTAAATGTTGCGCATCATGAATTTGAATATTAGTATGTCTTGTGTAAGCATCAACTTGACCTTTAACAACAGTGTTTGTTGGTTCTTGTTCTAGAATATGAATAATTTCATCATTCTTTTTAATAACTTTAGTAACTTTAATATTGTCAATTAAACCAAGATCACAACTCATCCCACCACTTTCTGGATAAAAAGCAGTCTGAGATAAAATAGTATGGTAGCCATCTTTTTCTTTAGTATAAGAAATAATTGTTGCTTCAAAGTTTAATAGTTTAATATCATCATAATATAGTATTTTAGTTTGCATAATTCCACGTCCTTACAAAGAAAGTATAATATAAACAGGGTGCTTTTACAATGATAATGATTAATAATTTACGATTTATAAGTTTTCTAATAAGTAGTTTAAAAAATTATATGGTATAATAAATTAAGGAAGTGATAAGATGGATTTTAAAAGAGTTTTTCTCATTGTTTTAGATTCTCTAGGTGTTGGTGCAATGGAAGATGCAAAAGAGTACAATGATGAAAATGCGAATACATTACATAGTATTTTAACTAGTAAAGATAAGGTTAATATTCCAAATCTTGTTGAATTAGGATTAGGTAACTTGAGTGTCTTAAAGCAATATCAAAATGATAAACCAAAAGCTTTGTATACGAAGATGGCAGAAAAGAGTGTTGGTAAGGATACAATGACTGGTCATTGGGAGTTTATGGGTCTTAAAACCACTAACCCTTTTGTAACTTTTACTGATACTGGTTTTCCTGCTGAATTAATTAGTGAATTAGAAACTAAGACAGGACGAAAAGTTATCGGTAATAAAGCGGCAAGTGGCACAGAAATTATTGAAGAATTAGGACCTGAGCAAATGAAAACAGGAGCTTTAATTGTTTATACTTCAGCAGATAGTGTCTTACAGATTGCTGCTCATGAAGAAATAATTCCTTTAGAAGATTTATATCGTTATTGTGAGATAGCTCGTGAAATTACAATGAAAAAAGAGTGGCTTGTAGGTCGTGTTATTGCACGTCCATATTTAGGAAAGCCAAATCAATTTAAAAGAACGAGCAATCGCCACGACTATGCATTGCAGCCACCCCAAGATACTGTCTTAGATTATTTGCAAGCAGCTAACTATCAAACAATTTCAGTAGGTAAAATATATGATATTTTTGATGGTAAGGGACTCAGTGAAGCAAATAAAACAATTTCTAATGAAGATGGTATGAACAAAACAATCGAATTAGTTAAAAATCGTGATTTCTCAGGCTTATGTTTTGTGAATTTGGTGGATTTTGATGCGAACTATGGACATCGCCGTGATGCTCTAGGTTATGCTCAAGCATTAGAAGAGTTCGATAGTCAACTTGTCACTTTATTAGCAAACCTTAAGGATGATGATTTGTTAATGTTGGTTGCTGATCATGGTAATGATCCTAACTTTAAGGGGAGTGATCATACAAGAGAATATGTTCCTTTAATTATTTACTATAATAATTTAAAAGAGGGTAAAAAACTTGCTGACACGACTAGTTTTGCAGATGTAGGAGCAACGATAGCTGCTAACTTTAAAGTTGAATTACCACCGCTTGGAAATGTAATAAAATTAAAATAGTTGCATACTTGATAACAATGTAATATAATTAAGCCGTTAGAGTAGATAAGGTGTGTTAAGTGTTCTAGTATGGGATGTGGACTAGAAACGAAGCGAAAGCATATTACCTTATCGCATCCGCTGAATTTTAGCAATATTAAAATTTTTGTGGTCTCTAAATTTAAAAATTAGGAGGCTTTTTTAATGGATTTAATAATAGTTAGTCAGATAATTGTTTTTGTGGTAATGATTATTCTATTTATGATTACTTTAAAATTTGATAAAACACCAATTTCTGTTAAAGAGATGGCAATAGTTGCAATCTTATGTGTTTTAACAGCTGTTTTAAGTAAAGTATTAGTAATTAAAATACCACCAACTGTGCCAATCTTTGTTATTGGATTTTCTGCATCAATATCGATAACATTAGGAATTCTTTTTTCACCAAAACTTGCTTTAATAGCAGGAGTTGTTATTGATATTATTGGTTTACTATTAGCGATGATTGTGGGAGAAAGCTCACAACCATTCTTAGGCTTTACGTTAACTGCAATGCTATCATGTTACTTACCATCATTGTTAATTAGGGTAACTAAGAAACAGGGAACAATAGTTTTACGTGGTTTAATAATTACAGCTTTAATTGCTGCAATTAGTTTAGCGTATTTCTATTTGTTTAATGTAAGCTCAATTTCAATTGATCAGCAACAAAATGATTTAACTGATTCTTTACGTTATACTATTCTAGCAAGTCTAGTTTTTATTTCAATTTTAATTATTGTAATTAATGAAATAACTCATAAGCGTTTTTCAACACAAAGTAATATGTATGTTACACCGATGCAATTAACTTTTATTATTTTAATAGTGGAGATTGTCTGTCATATTATTTTAACTTCATTATGGGTAAATATTATGTATGGAGTTCCTTTTGTCATTGGGGCAGCAACAAGAATAATTAAAGCGTTATTAATTTTACCAGTAAATGTGGCAATTATTTACTTAGTATTAAGATATATTCCTAATGAATATAAGCGTCATCTTATAAAAGAAGATACTGAAGAATTGTTGCTTGAGCAACAAGATCAGCAAGAAAAAAGCTATTAACTATATTAGTTAGTAGCTTTTCTTTATATTTACTTATTTTATTTATCTTTAATTGCAATAACGTCGATTTCAACACCAACGTCTTTTGGTAATCTTGCTACTTCAACTGTAGCTCTTGCAGGTTTATGTGATTCGAAATAATCACCATAAACTTCATTTACAACTGGGAAATCATTCATATCACTTACAAAGATTCCAGCTCTTACAACATCATATTTTGTATAGCCTGCTTCTTTTAAGATAGCATCAATATTTGCTAATGATTGTTTAGTTTGTTCAACAATTCCACCTTCAGCAATTTCACCTGTTTCTGGTACAAGTGGTACTTGTCCTGAAACAAATAGGATACCATTTGCTTCCACTGCATGTGAGTAAGGTCCTAAAGCAGCTGGTGCCTTATCACTAAAAATAATTTTCTTTGCCATTATTTATTACCTCCGTGTATTTATGATTCTATTTTATAATATAATTACTTATTTTACAAGTTCCTTACCATATAAATTATCGACAATATTTGATATTTTTGTAAGGTCAATATTACCGCCAGATAAAATTGCTACTACTTTTTTACCTTTAACATAGTGGTCAATTTTTCCAGAGTGAATTGCGGCTGATGCTAAGGCACCTGATCCCTCAACTACAGCTTTACCTCTTTGTAATAAGTCTTTTAAAGCTAATTCAATTTGCTCTTCACTTACAGTTACAATTTCATCAACTAATTCTTGAGCTACTTCAAAAGTAAGAACTCCTGGAGTTGCTACTGTACAACCATCAGCAAGTGTTGGTGCTACATAATGTGTTGTAATTTCATTAGCGTCAAAGCTAGCTTTCATACCATGAACATTGTCAGCTTGCACACCGATAATATTAATATTTGGATTGAATGATTTTAATGCTACAGCAACACCAGAAATTAGGCCTCCACCGCCAACTGGAACAACGACTGTTTCAACATCCCATAAATCTTCAAGAATCTCTAAACCTATAGTTCCTTGTCCTGCCATAACATATTTATCATCATAAGGATGTAAAAATGTTTCTCCTGTTTCATTTTGGATATTTTCGCATTCTGCTTTTGCTTCATCAAAGAAATCTCCAGCTAAGATTACTTCCGAACCATAGCCTTTTGTAGCTTCAACTTTAGCTTTTGGTGCAGTTGTTGGCATCACGATCTTTGATTTAATATTTAGTAATCGAGATGATAATGCGACACCTTGAGCATGATTACCTGCTGAGCAAGCAATTACTCCTTTTGCTCTTTCTTCATCAGATAAGCTTGATATCTTATTAAAAGCTCCTCTGAATTTAAATGACCCAGTTAATTGCATATTTTCCATTTTTAGATAAACTTCACCATCTGTTAGTGAAGAAAAATAGAAAGATTTAATTAATGGTGTCTTTCTAGCATTGCCTTTTAAAACGGCTTGTGCTTGTCTGATATCATTGATATCAATTGCTAATTTTTTCATACTTAAGTACTGTAGTTATATTATAAATAGCCTACGGTGCCATTATACAATATAACTCTCCTTTCTTTTTTATAACCTTTTATTGTGGTTACTTTTCTAAATACATTGTATCAAACAAAATAAAAGATGTATATAGTAAATTTACTTAGATTTTTATGAAATATTTACAAAATCTTAAGGTTTTAAATTTATTGTTTATAAAAAATGCTTATCTTCGCTATAAACTGCGAAATATTATAAAAATTACACTTTCTTCAAAAAGTAAAAATAAATTTTATATTCAAAAAAAGTACATAATAATTGTCAACAAAGGGATAAATAATAAAGTAGATTAATAATTAAGTGTGAAAAATTACACAATTGAATAAAATAAAAACTATTCAATTTAATAAATAGTTTTTAAATAAAATTATTATGCTATTTTACATATTCCTCATACTTTTCTGTTAACTCATTTTTAGAGATACTTCCCGATTTACTACTTTCAAGAACACCATCTTTAAAAAACAATGTTGTTGGTGTACCAGTTACAGCATATTTTATTGAGAAATCGCTTTTAATCGTTTCATCTTTAATATCATCTAATGAAATCTCTAAGACGCTAGCATCTGCCTGTTCTTTTTTAAATTCATCAACAATAGGTTTATATGCTTGACAAGCTGAACATGTTTCAGATGTCACTAAAGCAATGAAAGATTCTTTCTTTTCTATTTTATCATCTAAGTTAGCAATTGGATCGGAACTACCACAACCTGCTAATGTGATGACTAAAACAAAAAGAGTTAGATAACTAATTATTTTTTTCATTTTTTCACCTCGTCTTAATTTTAGCATACTATTTTGTGAGGTGCAATTGTAAAAAAGATTTTATCGTTGAGTATTTTTTAGTTAGAGCTTAGTGTTTCTTTAAATGTTTATTAACTAGAGTGATATCATTATCAATAAGGGAAAGATTATTAGAAAATAATCTGCTTTGCTGTTTAAATAAGTTATTAAATATGATAAAATATATTAGATATGAGGTGATTGTATGGATAAAAAATTAATCTTGATTATTGGTATAATTGCTGTGATTGTAATAATCATTATTTTTTTAGCGACGGGATCAATTAAGAAAAGGAATCGTTTAGCTATTCTTGATCAACTACAAGATCGTATTGGGACACTTAAGGCTTTACCAATTCAATATTTACTTAATAAAGTATCTTTAATGTCTAAATCGATTGAAGTTGAAGAAAAGTATGAGGAATGGCTAAAAACATATGAGTTTTTATCTAATGATGAAAATCGTCGTATTAAAAATGAGATTACAGAAATTGAAACGATGATTTATTCTCGCAAATATCAAAAATCATTAGAGAGATTGCATACTTTACAAGATGATATTGCAAACTATGAAACTGCTTATGAAAATATTTTAGATGAATTGACTAATGCAACACAAGTAGATGTTAAGAATAGGGAAGAAATCACTAATCAAAAAGAGTTATTTAGAAATTATAAGAAGATGTATCAATCTAATTATAATTCATATAAACCATATAATAATGCTATTGAAAGATATTTTGTAAATATTGAAGATTCATTTACTAACATTGATGTTCTGCTTAATCAATCACAAGTTGATAAAGCTAGAAATAAAGGGGCTTCTCTTGAGGGTGAATTATTAAAAATGAAAGATATTTTAAATAATTTACCTGTTGTTTTAGAAGAACTAACTAAAGAGATTCCAGCTAAATTTAAAGAAGTAGAGTATCATTATAATGAAGTTGTACTCAAGAAATATAACTTGCAACAATTGAATATACCTGAGCGTTTAAGTAATATTAATAATGAAATAGTTACGCTCTTATCAAAAAATAATGATGTCTTTTTAAAGGATTTACAAGATACCTCACATCAAGTTAATCAGGAATTAGACGCTATTAATTCTGAGTTAGATGAAGAGGTTAGAGCTAATGAACAATTAGAGCGTTTAGTTGAAGATCTAGTAGCCAATTGTCATGAAGCTGATAAATTATGTAAAGAATTGAATAAAGAAGTTGATGATATTAAACATCATTATGTGCTATCAAAAAATGAAGAAGCAAATCTTGCTATGGAAACGAAAGTTTTATTTAATTTTCTAGTCGAAAAAAATGATATTGTTTCACAACATTTGTCTAGTAATTATGTAGCAACTGAATTGGATAATAAGGCACGATTATTACTACCTAAAGTTCAAGGTATGAGTATTGCATTAAAAGCTTACCAAAGAAGATTAAATGAAATGCGTCAAGATGAAAAAAGATTATATGATGAATATTATAATATGCTCTATATTATCAAAGATTGTGAATCACGCTTACGTTTAATGAATTTACCGATGTTAGCTCAAGCTTATTTTGATACAATTGAGGAAGCTAAACATGGGTTGAATGGTGTTTTAAAATTGTTAGATGAAAAACCATTAAATATTACTTTAATTAATACTGAGGTTAGTTTAGTTATTGATGTGGTGTATAAATTATACGATAATGCACGTAACTTATTAAAGACAGCTCAGATGGCAGAAAATACAATTGTGTTTGGAAACCGTTATCGCTCATCAAAACCAGAGATTGAAGCAATGTTAGCAAGAGCTGAATTATTCTTTAATAACGGAGAATATACGAAGTCTTTATCAACAGCAATTGAAGCTATTGAAACAATTTATCCAAGTATTAGAAAAGAATTATTGAAATATAAAACAGAGCAATTAAAAGCAACTCCTATGGAATAGGAGTTTTATAATTTAGGGGAGTTAGCAGTGGAATTAGATAGTAAAGAAATTAATTTATTAGATGAAGAAAATAATGAAACTAAAAATGTTGTTTTAGTTCCTAAAGAAATTACTAGTAAACTTGAGCTTAATGAAGAAAATAAAGCTGTTTTAAAAATAGATGATCAAAAAGCAACAATTGAAGTTATTGATGATGCAAACAGTAATCAAAATATTGGCTTGCGTTGGTTTTTAATGCCTTCAATAATAGCCAGTTTAATTTTTGTTTGTATTTTTAATTCGCAAAAAGAAGTACCTTTATCTGGTGATTATTCAATTGCAAGTTATACTTTAATTTTAGGTTTAATAAGTGGTATTTGTTGTTTCTTTTATTTCTTTATTAAAAGTAAAAGAAGCAAATTAAATATTCAATTAAAACATATTTATTGGCGTAATTTTCCTACCGTTGTTGCCTCATTTTCTATCATACTTGCTTTTGTAATTTTATACTTTTTTAAAATGTTAGATTTAATTTTTATTGATTTAAGCTTTGATGTTTTCACTGCTACTTGTCTGTTCTTTTTATTTATGTGTGTGATTAACTATTTAATGATTTATTTATCACTTTCAATCAATCCAACGATGTTAACTAATACTCTTATTTTGGTTCTAATAGGTGGTGTCATTGCCTCAATGGTAACTAATAGTGAATTGCATTGGTGGCAGCATAATTTAAGTTTCTTAGGTACAGATAAAGCCCACGATAATTGGCAGTTCAATGTTACTTTAATTTTTTCAGCTTTATTAATGATTGCTTTAATTGATTATCTTTTTGTGATTATTCAAGCAACACTAAAAAAAGATCGTCGCTTAACTATTTTAAGAATTATGCTCTATTTAATTGCTATCAATTTAGGTGCAGTGGGTCTTTTTCCAAATAGTGATATTCTTGAAGTAAAACAAGTTCATAATGATATCGCTAATTGTTTAGTCTTATTGGTCATCGGTTTAATAATTGCCTTAAGATGGCTTTTACCTAATATATCTAAGAGTTTTCTTCGTCTATCATACTTTGTTGGTATTGGTCTAATTACTTCATATATCTTTTTTGAAGTGATCGGTTATTTTTCACTAACAGCTTTTGAACTAATTGCTTTTATTTTAGCTTTTAGTTGGATCTTATTATTACTTCAATATCTGCAAAGTCTAGCAAAAAAATCAGAGCAATCATTTATAATTACGATCAAGAGTCTCGATTAATTATGTTAAGAAAACAAGGGGGTTATACAATGATTTATTTAGATAATGCTGCAACTACAAAACCAAATCCAGAAGTTATTGCAACTATTAATAATTTAATGAATGATTATTTTATTAATGCTGATAGCCCGTATTTACCAGCTTTAACTATTAATAAAATGCAAGATAAAGCACGCCAACTTTTAGCAGCTAATCTTAAAGTAAAAAATGAAGAGTTAATCTTTGTAGGTAGTGGTAGTGAAGCTAATAATATGGCTATTAAAGGGATTGCCTTTAAATATTTAAATAAAGGAAAATATCATATTATTACTTCAATGATAGAACATGCTTCAGTTTATGAAAGTATGCAACAATTAGAAAAACTGGGCTTTGAAGTAACCTATTTAATGCCAGATGAGTCTGGTGTTATTGATAATGATAAAATACTAGCGGCAATTAAAGACAATACAATTTTAATTAGCTTGATGAAGATAAATTCTGAGGTTGGCTCAATTAATAATTTAGAAACTATCTATCAAAAAATAAAGGCAATTAATAGTAATATTGTTGTTCATTGTGATTGTGTGCAAGCTTTTGGTAAATATGAGCTAGAGTTACAAAATTATGATTTAGCATCATTCTCTGCTCATAAAATTAATGGTATTAAAGGTAGTGGTTTATTATATAAAAAACAAGGAATTAATCTATTACCTCTAATTTCTGGTGGACAACAAGAGTTTGGACTTCGTGCTGGAACAGCTAACTATTATTATAATATTGTACTTGCTAAGACATTGCGTCTATATTTAGAAAAATTAGATTTAAGAAAAGCTCAGGAAAACTTTGCGTATATTTATCAACTACTGGAAAATGATGAGCGAATAAAACTTAATTCTAGTAAAAATAATAATTCATTCTTTATTGTTAATTTTTCGATTCCTGGTTATAAACCAGAGGTAATTCTTAACTATTTAGAGGCAAAAGGTATTTATATTGCTACTAAATCAGCGTGTTCAACTAACGTTAAGCGCTCAAGAGTTATTGATGCTTTACCAATTGCAGATATAAATAAAGATAGTGCTTTTAGAATTAGTTTTAGTTTAGAAACAACTAAAGAAGAATTGACAATATTTTATAATGAATTATCAGCTTGTTTAACAACAATAGTAAGAGGGTGAATTAATGGAAGATTTAATTTTAATTAGATATGGTGAATTAAGCACGAAAGGTAAAAATCGCAAGTTTTTTATTAATCGTTTAGAAGGTAATATTAAAAAGAAACTAAGTAAATATTCTGAAATAAAAATAAGAAGTCAAAGAGATCGCATGTATCTTTCTTTTAGTGAATATGATGCTAATGAGATTTTGCAACAATTAAAAGATGTTTTTGGAATCCAATCATTTTCACTCGCTAAAAAAGTAAGTAATGATTATCAAGAAATTGAAAATAGCATTATGAAGATCATTGATTTTTCTAAATATGAATCATTTAAAGTTATAACAAAGCGCGGCAATAAAAACTATTTTATGACATCTGATGAAGTTAATCGTCAAGTAGCTACTAGAATCTTAAAAGAAACTAATTTAAAAGTTAAAATGAAGGATTATGATTTGGGTATTAATATTGATATTAGATATGACTATGCTTATATTTTCTTTGAGAAGATTACTGGTGCTCAAGGCTACCCAGTTGGTGTTTCAGGTAAAGGGTTACTAATGCTCTCTGGTGGAATTGATTCGCCAGTAGCTGGTTATTTAGTGATGAAAAGAGGTGTTAGTATTGAGGCTGTTCATTTTGCTTCACCACCTTATACCTCAGCTAAAGCTTTTGATAAAATAAAGCAACTAGCCTTAAAGTATTTGCCTTATACTGATCAAATAGTTATTCATAATGTTAAGTTTACGCAAATGCAATTAGAGATTAATAAATATGTTGATGAAAACTATTCAATGACAATTTTGCGACGTATGATGTATCGTATTTGTGATGCACTAGCTAAACAAAGAGCTTGTGATATTATTGTTAATGGTGAATCAATTGCTCAAGTGGCTTCACAGACCTTAAAGAGTATGGCGGTAATTAATGAGGTTACCAATATGCCAATCATTAGACCATTGGCTTGTTATGATAAATTAGAAATAATTGAACTTGCTAATAAAATAGATACTTATCAAACTAGTATTCTACCATATGAGGATTGCTGTACTATTTTCTTACCACCTAATCCAATTATTAACCCTCATCTAGATCGTGTTTTGGAAAACGAAAGCCGTTTTGATTACCAGAGTTTACTCGCTGATTGTCTAATAAATATTGAACGTATTGTTATCACAGAAAAGAATCAAGAAGAAGTGTTAAACATTGCTAGTGACATTTTTTAATGTGTAATACACAAATAATTATGTAGCAGTAAAAGCCTTTTAAATAGGCTTTTTTATTTTTATTGTTGCATTAATAATCATATCATGATATAGTTAGTGTGTAATACACAGTAAGAGGTGATATTTTGAATACACAATTTAAAAAAGGTATTCTAGAACTATGTGTCCTTTATTTGATTAATCAAAAAGATATGTCAGGCTATGAGTTAGTCGAGGAGTTAAATGAGTATATTGAGGTTACTGTTAATACCATTTATCCCATATTAAGAAGGTTAACAAGTGAGGGAATTCTAGCAACCTATGAAGTTTATAATGATAATCGTAAACGCAAGTATTATGTATTATCAAATCCAGGGCAAAAACACTATCAAGAATTATATGATGAATATTTAAGTTTTAATGAAAGTGTAGCTGCTCTGTTAGGAAAGGAGCATCAAGATGATTAGAAGCAATTTTTTAAGAGATTTACGTAATGAGTTGGCACCTTTAAGTTTTGAGGAACAGGAGCAAATCATTGATGAATATTTATCAATTTTTGAAATAAAAAAAGATGAGGGATTAAGTGATGATGAGATCATAGAAGAATTAGGAAGTCCTCAAGAAATTGCTCAAGAGTTCTTAAAGGAATTTGCCATGGATAATGAATATCAATATCCAGGTAATGAATCGACAAGTAATCGTAATATTGTTCTCTTTGGTGTTGTTTTAACATTTGATATTTTAATTGGCGTTTGGTTACTTTTTGTTTTTATTGCTTTTTTGTTAGTATTAATATTAACTGGAATAGCTTTAATCATTATTTCCTTAATTCTTCCTTTTACGCTAGCTATTAAATCAATTCTAGCTACTTTAGCATCCATATTCGTTTGTATTGGACTAGGCTTATTATTGATTGCCTTAGGTCTTAAATTAGCTCAACTAGGTTTAAATTTGTTTAAAAAACATATTGAGTGGCTAAGAAGATTACTTTAGGAGGATAAGATAATGAAAATAATTAATAAGATAACTAAAATTGGTTTAATTTTGCTTGGCATAGGTATAATTCTTGGTCTCATTGCTAGTGTGACATTGAAACAATCTTTTTTTGAAGTAATTAGCTATAATAGTCCTCATCAGAAAACGACAAGTAGCAAAAAACAAGAGGGGATAATACCCAATGAGAACATTGCAGAAATTGAACTTAATTTTGAAGTTAGTGAAATAAATATTAAACATACTGATGATAATAAAATTGCTTATGAGTATCATAGCACTCAAGAAAATGAGCTTAGAGTTGAAATTGAAGAGAGAACATTATCTTTAGAAAATAATGTTGGCAGTACTGATTTATTTGGTTTTGATGCTAAAAGTAGTACCTTTATTTTATATTTACCCAAAAGCAAGAAATATGATTTAGAAATCAAGACAAAAGTTGCCTCAACAATCATAAGTGATGTTAGTCTTTCAAGCTTAGACATTAATTCTGATGTTGGTGAAGTAAGTTTAACAAATATCAAAATATTGGATGAATTAAAAGTAATCAGTAATGTTGGTGCAATAGAAATAACTAATCTAAGAGAGCCAAAAGAAGTTGAATTAGAAAACAATGTTGGTGAAATTAAGATTAAAAATATGTATACAAAAAAGGTTGAGATAGAATCTAATGTGGGGACAATAAGTTTTATAAATGATGATTTAGACTATAAAATTACTTATTTAAGTATTAATAGTAAAACAGGTAATAAAACAATAAAAGTTGGACAATAAGTTGATAAAATATATAATTTGTGTTAGTTAAGGGGACAAGGTATGTCTATTATTGTTTTGTGATAAATGCTGTGCTATTATGGCACTGAATGGAGGCGCGCTATGAAAAATTTAAAAGAATATCGTAAAGAAATTGATGAAATTGATGATGAAATAATTCAATTATTAAATGAAAGATTTCAAATTAGTATTGAGTTAGGAAACTATAAAAAAGAAAATAGTTT
The DNA here is from genome assembly GCA_030265585.1 of Erysipelotrichaceae bacterium OttesenSCG-928-M19. GTDB lineage: Bacteria > Bacillota_I > Bacilli_A > JAJDGJ01 > JAJDGJ01 > JAJDGJ01. The sequence continues at coordinate 16,526 of JAJDGJ010000020.1, forward strand.
AGAAGTTACTGATCAAACTCGCGAAGAAGAAATAAAGATTAGAATATTGAATTGTAATACATCATATTTAGTTAAAGAAGAAATTTTAGCAACCTACCAATCGATTATTAATAGTTCAAAGAAATTACAAAAATAGATAGGTGGCTTGAGAATGATTCTTGAATTAAAAGAGATAAAAAAGGATTTTAAAATTACGAAAAATGATTATTTTTCAGCACTTAAAGGTATAAATCTAGGCTTTAATAAGGGTGAATTTGTGGCTATTCTTGGACCTAGTGGTTGTGGAAAGTCAACTTTATTAAATGTTATTGCAGGTTTAGATATGCCAACGAGTGGTGAATTAATAATTGATAATAAAAGCACAAAAAAATATAAAGAAAAAGACTGGGATTTTTATCGTAAAAATAATATTGGTTTTGTTTTTCAACAGTTTAACTTAATTGAACATTTGAGTGCCTTAGAAAATGTTGAATTAGTTATGACTTTGACTGGACAAAATAAGAAAGCTAGAAGGCAACGTGCTTATTCATTATTAGAGCAAGTCGGTATTGATAAAGACCATGCTAAGCACTTGCCCTCGGAACTTTCTGGTGGTCAAAAACAAAGGGTTGCGATTGCGCGAACACTTGCTAATGATCCTGATATTATTTTAGCAGATGAGCCAACAGGAGCTCTTGATAAAAAAACCGGTATTTTAGTTATGGAATTATTAAAAGAAATTGCTGGTGATAAATTAATCATTATGGTTACTCATAATGAAAAGCTAGCTAATACTTATGCTTCACGTGTCGTTAAGATACTTGATGGTGAAATAATAGCCGATCAAGTCAAACAAGAAACTAGTATTAATGAACAACAATCTAGTTTAAGAAAAAAGAATAAATCGATGCCTTTTAGAGAGGCTTTTAAATTATCTTTAAGAAATATGAAAAAGAAAATGGGACGTGTTTTGATTACTGCAATTGCTGGTTCAATTGGAATTGCAGGTATTTCTTTAGTTTTAGGCTTAAGTAATGGAGCTAATATTTTTATTGATGAACAAATTATTAAATTTGGTTCTTCTAATGTTATGCAAGTCTCAAAAACAGTTAAAGATGAAGATGGTAAGTTAGAAAATGTTACAAAAGCTAAAGAATTTGCTTTTATTAAAGATAATGATGAGGTTGTTCAAGTAAGAAAACAATTACAGACCTTAGGTAGTTGGCAAATAGATAGTGAAGCCTTAGAAGTAGAAACATCTGCCTTAGCACCAAGCGAAAATCAAAAGTATTTAGAAGACTTTTTAATTGGAGAATTACCACAAGAAGGTAAAAATGAGTTGATTATTAATAAAGCATTAGCTCGTGAGTTAATGAAAATATACAATTATGATAAAGATACTACAGAATATGAAGCAATCCTAAATAAGAAAATTGAACTTAATCTACAAAGTTCTGGTTTTCCTTTTAAAACTAAATTTAAAGTTGTTGGTATTGTCGATGAAATAGATGTTAATCAAAGTTTTCTTTATTACAACTATGATGATATGAAGGATTTCTATCAAGAAAGCAAAATATTTAATGATTCTGTTTATGATTTAACAATGAAAAATGTTGCTAATTATGAAGTGATTATTAAGGATCCTAAGGAATTAAATAATGTTAAAAATTGGATTTATCAAGAAGATGGTCAAGAGACATCACAGATGAGTTTTTCTATGGGCTCATTTGGTGGCCAGGCTGGTATAAGTGTTGTTTCGTTTGCGTTGATCTTTCAAACAGCTTTAAGCACTATTATTAATATCGCACAACTTGTAATGATTGCCTTTTTAGTTATTTCCTTAATTGTTTCCTCAATCTTAATTGCAATTGTCTTATTTTCTAGTATTTTAGAGAGAAGAACCGAAATAGGCATTCTTAAAGCAGTTGGAGCTCGTAAAAAAGACATCATGCGTGTCTTTCAGTCTGAGGCTATCTTGTTAGGTTTGTTCTCTGGTTTATTAGGAATTGGTGTTTCTTTTGGACTGATTCCAATTGCAGAAAGTGCTGTTAATTACTTTAGTGAATACAATGTTAGTGGTATTATCCAAATTCCATTAACTGGAGAATTATTTAACACAGGAATTACGATTCCTTTATTACCATTAATTGTTTTAGTTTTAATTAGTACAACAGTAGCGTTTATTGCAGGATATCTTCCTTCAAGAAAAGCAACTAAAATGCAAGTTATCGATGCATTGCGTGATGAATAGGAGGCTTATATAATGTTAGAAATAAAAAATATTAAAAAAACATATCATATGAGCAATCACGATGTTGTTGCTCTAAATGATGTTTCATTTACAGTTAGACCAGGTAATTTAGTTGCTATTGTTGGACCATCAGGCTGTGGTAAGACATCCTTGATGAATATTATTGGTGCCTTAGATAGTGATTTTGAAGGAGATATTGTAGTTAATGGAAAATCATTGAAACAAGCTCAAACTAAAGATATTGACACTTATCGTAAGAATACTATTGGATTTATCTTTCAACATTTCACTTTAATTAATTCGTTAAATACTTTTGAAAATGTTGAATTAGCTTTTGAAATATCAAATACCAATAAAGCTGAAAAAAAACAAAGAACACAAGAATTATTAAAAAGTGTTGGTTTAGAAGAACATGCTAAAAAGAAAGTTAATGTTTTATCTGGTGGTCAAAAACAAAGGGTGGCAATTGCCCGTGCTTTAGCCAATAATCCTGATATTATTTTAGCAGATGAACCAACCGGAGCTCTCGATTATAAAACGGGAATTCAAGTTATGGATATTCTTAAAGAACTTGCCCAAGAACGTATTGTAGTTATGGTTACTCACTCGCCAGAACTAGCAAAAGAATACGCTAATGTAATTGTTAGTATGGAAGATGGTCAAATAATTGATGTTGAAGAAAACATTGCAGCAATTGAACCAAGTGAGCTCAAACCAGCAAGTGATACTAAGTCAAATATGAAATTGTGGACTGCTTTCAAATTAGCTTATCGTAATTTAAGATTAAAAAAGGGACGTACCCTATGGACATCAATTGGAATGTCGATTGGAATTATTGGCATTGCTCTGGCATTAGCACTAACTAATGGGACAAGGCAGACCGTTGAGAATCAAGTGTTGACTATTTTCCCAGCTAATAGTGTAATGGTTACTAAGGCTAATGTTGATGATAATTCTTCAGATGAAGCAGAGTTG
>JAJDGJ010000021.1 GCA_030265585.1 Erysipelotrichaceae bacterium OttesenSCG-928-M19
GATTATTATGAATACATTGAATCAACAACATTTAGTTTTAAAGAAAAAGCAGCTTTTCTTAATAAAAAAATTGTTCAGCTTAGGGAAAAAATCATTTCTGAAAATATAAATCTCATGCATCAAAATGAAGATAAATTAAATAAAGTGTTAATGATTACTTATGTTTCATATATCGTAATGTTAGAATATCGTAATAAGGTATGGGCATATGATTATATGACATTTTCACGTAGAATTGGTGAATTATGGGAACCATTTTGCAAATTACCGTTTGATTATCCAGTTTACGAGTTATCACTGTATTCTCCACCAAACATTGAAGATGTAAAAAATACTCTTAAATCTGAAATAAGTGAATTGGTTAATGATTTAAATATCAGTGAAAATGAAAGAGAAAAGCTATTTCAATATTATCAAGCGATTTGGTCTCTTATTGATAATGGTGGAAATATAAGTTTAACTTTAGATTTACATTTTGAACAATATAAAGAATATTTTGATGTGGATTACAAAAGTGGTTTTAGTAGTAATGAGAAAGGAAATACAAATAGGTTATTACTTGTTGCAAGTATTTACAGATCATTGCCAGAAATACATAATAATTTAATTTTTGTTCGTCAGGAGGAGCAACAAAATAATCACTATTTACAAACATTGAAAAACTCAGGATTATGGAGTGTATATTGCGCTGATGAAGCTTATAATAAAATTTATGATTTTACTGGTTTTAACATAAAGCAATGGATGTTGGAGAATATGGACTGGGAAAATGATATTGAACTTGGATTCAAGGAATATTTATTAGTTAATGATCTATTAAAATACCTAACATGGTAAAAAAGGAGAATAGAAATATGAATGATATTTATCGTTCTTTTTACACAAAGAATCACAATATTACTTCATACATGGTATCAATGTTAAAACTATCTGAAAATGACCATGTATTAGAACCATGTGGTGGTGATGGTGTTTTTGTGGATGCTTTACTTGAGAAGATACCAGAATTAAAAATTGATACATGTGATTTAGACATATCAGCAATAAATATATTAAAAAATAAATATCATAATAAGAAAAATGTTTTGATTAGAGAAACAGATACTTTAATTGATGAAACGTTTGATATTTATGCAATCACGGGATATTATGATAAAATAATTGGAAATCCACCATATGGAGGATGGCAAGAATATGAACGTCGTATAAATTTTAAAGAAAAATATAAAGGATTTTATGTTAAAGAGACATATTCATTATTTTTGTTAAGATGTGTTTCACTATTAAAAGAAAAGGGAATTTTATCATTTATTATACCTGACACCTTTTTATATTTGCATAATCACAAAAAATTAAGAGAGTATATACTTAAAAATACTATAATTAAAGAAATCGTTATTTTTCCAAGTAAATTTTTTCCAGGTGTTTCCTTTGGGTATAGTAATCTATGCATTATTACACTTCAAAGAGAAAAAATTGAAGCAAATATATCAAATGAGATATCAGTAATTAAAGGATTAAAATCGGATAAGGATTTATTTTATTTATCTTCCAAAAGAAAAAAAGTAAAATGTGAAGAAAAGAAAATAAAGCAAATAGATATTCTAAATAATCCAGAATATGCTTTTTTAATTGGAGACGAGCAAATAGGAAAAAGTATTAAAAATACTAAAAATAGACTAATTGATATTGCAGATTGTGTTACAGGAATATATTGTGGCGACAATAAAAAGTTTTTAGCACTTGAAAGTACTAACAAACGAGATATATCAGGATATAAAAAAATTGAGTATACAGAGATTGATTTTAACCATAACTCTATTTTACCGGTTACTGAGCCAAAGAAATACATACAAATTATTAAGGGAAGTTCTTCAACTCCGTATTTTAGGACAGCTGATAAGTGGTTAATTAACTGGAGTGAATTTGCTTTAAACTATTATAATACTGATAAAAAAGCACGTTTTCAAAATTTCAAGTATTATTTTAAAAAAGGTATTGCTGTGCCTATGGTTAAGAGCTCTAAAATTAAGGCAACGTTAATGGATGGATTTGTATTTGATCAAAGCATTGTTGGAATATTCCCAAAAGATGAAAAATATATATTATATATTTTAGCTTTTCTAAATTCTGAAATTGCGAACCAATACATACACATGATTAATCCCACAGCGAATAATTCTGCAAATTATTTAAAAAAATTACCAATATATATCCCAAATGAAGAAGAGCTCAATAATGTTAATAAATGGGTTTCTCATATCATAATAAAAAAAGATTATAATTTTTTTCAAAAAGAAATCAATTTTTTCTTTAATGATAAAATGAAATCTGAGTAGTTAAAATGATAATAAATGTTTAATTTAGTTGATTAAGAAAGGACTAACTTTCTCACAGATGACACATTCACTTAAATTTGAACACTTTTAATATTTATAATGGTAAGTCAGGTGTTAAATTTTTTCTTTTAAAATACCAGCATCATTAATAAATTAGATAGTATGCTATACCATGTAATAATTTGTAAGTTTTATATGAGTAGGCGAATAACAATTAAAAATTTAATCTTAATATTAAAAAGATTTTATTTTTCAGTAGTAGTACTTGATTTTATAATTTCTAATGTTTTCTCCCAATCATTAATATTTAATGGTGCCGTTGATCTTCTGGTATTTGTTAGTTTAGAATAAGCAAATGTACAAAAATCTAAAGCAAAATTAATTAATAAATCTATATCTGTATAATATAATGAAAATTTATTAATTAAATCTTTTTCAGAAACTTTATCATTATGAGCATATATTTTGTTTCGTTGCTTTTTTAAGTTATTAATTTGTTGTTCGAGATTTTCTAATTGTTTCTTAAACGGTGTGAAATAATTTTCTTTTACTGAATCATCAGATGTATTAATTTTTTCAAATGTTGCAGATTCATTTTCTAAAAGCGAATCTGAAAAATATTCAATATTTTCATTACAATCTATAATTAAATCATGAATATTAAATGATTGACTATGCGAATCATATATTTTTGACAGCTCCATAACGGTTGCAACAACTAATGCATTGAAGGTATATGAATAAAATGCGTTAGATATATTTATCTGTTTAATGTATTTTACTTTGTATTCTGAAAACTGTTTAATAATTAAATTATAGCAGTTTGCTTGAATTGCTAGATTTAAAAAAATATCTATTTTTTTAATTAATTCTTCCTTTTCCATAATATTTCTCACTTTCTTTTTAATGCTTATATTATACTATGTTTTATGAACTTTTATAATAGTTCAATTAAAAGATTATTATAAATATTATATTTTGATTGCTTCAGTGTTATTAAGTACAAATTTAGAAATCACTTTTTAATATTAAATACTTCATGGCACATTTTTTGCACATCTGAAATGTATTTATACTTCTTAATAATAATTTATATTCGTTAATAATCCCTTATATTACATTATATTGCTTTATATTAGCTATATTTAGTAGAGAGTGGGAATAGTATAAAAAGAGCAATAGTCCTTTAATAGAGGGCTTATAAGCTCTTTTCTTTTTGTTGTGTCACACTTGATACTGGCTTTAGATAAAGAACTTTTTGAGTAAGAATTAAGCTAGTGCATAGTGAAAATTTTCAAAAAGTTAAAGTATCAAATTGTAATCACGATGTCTAATTTTTCAATAAATATTTTTATAAAATAAATAAAAAAACCACCAAGACAGGTGCTAGTGATTTTGAAATTCATTTATATTTATTGATAGCTATTTCTTTTCTATTTCTTGATATTCAGGAGTTCTTTCAAACTCTTTTTTTGCAAATGGACATAGTGGTATAATTAATCTTTCATCTGATTTTGCCTTTTCAACTACTAATCTAAGTAATTCATTGGCGATTTTATTACCTCTATAATCTAGATCAACATATGTATGATCGACTATATAAATACTATCACCTGCCTTAGAAAAAGTTATCTCACCTATTTCAACATTGTTATCGAATACTATGTATTTACCTGTAGTATCTGTATCTTCAAATTTATAAATTAAATTCATTCTCTAAAACCTCCTATTGTAATTATTATAACATCATTGTTTAATGAAATTGTGTAATATACACTCATATAAAATAATGTTGTTTATTAAACTTTATTAATAATTGTACTTTATCAAATAGACTATATTCAAAATCTAAATTTATATTACTAGCAAAAAAGTATATCAGTAGTAATTAATTATATTTATGCTAATTAGTTGAATCTTTTGAAAAAAGCTAGATTACTTCTTAAATGAATAAATATCATAATACAATATAAAAAATATAAAGTTAAATATCACTTTTTCATGTTATAATTAACATAATTAAATCCTGGAGGAAGTAAAATGATAATTGATATTAATAAAATAATAACTCAACTTGCAAATGAAAGAAAAATATTTCATTCAGAAGCTGATTTTCAGTTTTCATTTTCTTGGAAAATCAAAGAGCTTTACCCAAAGGCAAATGTTAGACTTGAATATATTAATAATGATCTTAAAAATATGCATATAGATGTTCTTATTGAATTAAATAATTATGTTATTCCTATTGAATTAAAATATGTGACAAGAGCATTCATAGGTCAAGATAAAGATGAAAAATTTATTTTGAAAGATCATGGCGCACAAGATTTAAGAAGATATGATTTTATAAGAGATATTGAGCGTCTAGAATATTGTAAAAAAAAGTTACAGAATTTTAAAGAGGGTTATGCAATAATGATTACAAATGATAAAAGCTATTATCAGGAGTATACTAGAGATAAGATTACTATTTGCCACGATTTTAGAATTCATGATGGTAAAACAATTGAAAAAAGATTAAGTTGGAGAAATAAACCGTCAATTGGAACTATCAAGGGAAGAGAAAGAGATATTAATCTTTCTAGGGAGTATAATTTAAAATGGAGTAGATTTTCATTGTTAGAGGAAGAGGAATTTAAAGTATTAGTTGTTAAAGTGATGAGAGTCTAATATTAAAAATACCAAAAGTAGAGGAATTTGTTTATCTTACATTAAAGAATGAAATGTTGTCTAATTTAGTGCATTGGAAATCTAATGATGACATCTAAACACAGTGAAAAATATACTATGATATGATTGGAAGGGGTATTTAAGATGCTTAAATTGAAAACTAAAAGTAGTTTTTACTATATTTTATTATTTGAGGGAAGCTATGATTAGTCAAGGAACATTTGTTTACCTATATCAAATAAAGGAAGGTTTAATTATTATTGATGGTAAACTCAGCAATTATTATTTTTCCAAACAACAGTATTCAAAATTGATTGATGATCTTTTAAAATCTAATGAATTATATGGTTTTTCTTGTATAGAGCATAAAAATATTTTAATAATTACTGTGCCACCAGTTATGACATATCCAGGTTATAAAGCAAGTTTTCTAGGTGTTAATGATTGGTTTAATTGTGAACACACAATATTGATAGGAATTAAAGCTAGATATGATAATGCTATAGCTACAAGAGCATTAAGTGATAAAGAAATTGAATATATCTATGATAACTTAATAATAACCAAAGACGAAAGTAATATTAATTAGTATTTTTAAATGATAGTCATGGTTACTGTGTTAAATATCTTAATATAAAATTGTATAATAAAATAGAGGTGAGTAATGTGAGTTTAATTACAATAGCAAGTGCGAGATCAGTTTGGCGTGGATATGAGTATTATAAGGAGAATAGCGTTTTAGAATCTGTTAAAATTAGTGATTCAAAAATAAAAGGTATAGTAAGTGGCAGTGGTAATAATCATTATGATGTGTTAATTGATATTGAGCATCCAAGAAAGAGTAAGTGTAATTGTCCACATGCTGATGGTAGAAGGATTGTGTGTAAACATATGGTTGCATTATTTTTTAATAGTTTTACGCAAGAAGCAAATAATTACTATGCTGAGGTGGTAGCATATGAATTAGAAGAAGAAAAGCGGCAAGAAGAACTTGAAAACAAAATTGACAATTATATTAATAGCCTTAATAAAAATGAATTAAAGCTACTTGTTTATGAGTTATTATATAATTTGCCTGAGTGGCAATATGAAGAGTTTATAAGAATGTATATCGAGTAAATAATATAGAACCAATACTTATTAATTTATTTTAATAAAAAACTATGGAGGTAAAGATAATGAAAGCATATCAGTTAAAAATCATGCTAAAAGATGCATCACCCCCAATATGGCGAAGAGTAATTGTACCTGAGGGTTTAACTTTTACTCAACTAAGTATTATAATTAATACAGTTATGAATTGGTCAGGATATCATTTGTTTGATTTTGAGTTTAAATATCAAAATTTAAGAATTGAAGAAAAATCAGATGATGATGAATTCTCTTTTGGATACGAAGTACTAGCGGCTAATGAGACTTATATCAACGAGTTTATTGAGAATAATGAGTGGTTTAGCTACACTTATGATTTTGGTGATGATTGGCAGCATCGGATTAATGTAGAGAAGATAGTTGATAATTATGATAATAACTTTGCTCAAGTTATTAAATTTAAAGGTGGATCACCACTTGAAGATAGTGGTCACGATTTATCATATTTAGATGAATATGACATTGACTATGTAAATGAAGAATTAGAAGATTGGTATCCAGTAACATTGGTAGATGGTGATAATCGTCTCCAAAGGGAAATATATATGGATGCTTTTGAAAATGGTGATTTTGGTTTGATTGGGAAAAAATGATAAATTTAGATACTATAAAAAATTTAAATAAATGAGGAGAGAAATATTATGAAGAAAGCATTATCATTATGTTTATTATTAGTTATGGTTTTATTAATTAGTTCATGTTCAAAAGGAAAAGTTGAAAACTCAAATGATTTTCTAACAAACTCTGTTTGGGAGTTTAGTAATGATCAATCACAGATTCATTTTAATGAAGATGATAAGTTCATTTATTATCGTGATGCAGATGATACCACGAATTATTATTATACTGGAACATATGAGCTTTATCGAGGTAAAGAGGCAACTAGCTATATTACTGAGAATTTAAAAGATTATGGCATTACTAAAAGTGAATTAGCAAGAATCTTTTTACAGGAAGGTGATAGTGAAGATGGTATTGTATGTCTAGTATTAAACAATGAAGAACAAATTATTGATAATGAAAATATGATTAAAGAGACTTTTATTACACCATATTTTGGTTATTACTTTAATAATAGTACTGAAGAGTTTATTGGACTTATAAATATGAATACTGCTAGTGATACTGGAATTACTAAGTTAAGATAGTTTAAAAAATAATTGATCACTATTGACCAATTATTTTTTTTTATCACGTTTATCCATAAGGTAATTAACTATTACAATAACTGCAACAGCTAATGATGCTCCTATAATAAATTTTGCAATCATTACAATCCTCCTTTAATTATAATAATTTAATAATAATGATGCCACCAAACATAATTATTAAGCCAATTATTTGGATTAGCTTAACATTGCTTTGTTTGGCTTTAAGTAGTCCAAAATGTTCAATTATAATACTACCACAGATTTGCCCGAAAAGACCAATAACAACTGCTTGGCCAATACCAAAGTTGTTAACTAAGATTACTATTATAATAACATAGATAGCTCCAAATAAGCCACCAATCCAAATTAAAGGCGAGGCTTTCTGTTTTATTGGTAAAAGAATATTGCTAAATGTTCGCTCTTTAAATAAGGTAACAATAATCATAACAATAGAGCCAATCGTAAATGAAAACAAAGCTGCTTTAATCGGTGATTGTAAAGCAATACCAAATTGACCATTAATTGTTCCTTGAATAGCAATAACCATTCCAATAATAACACCAAAACACTGCCACAAAGTCATTTTTAATGGGCTTAATGTTGTTGTCTTTTGATTAGTTTCCTTAAAATAAACGGCAAGAATAACACCGATAAGAACTAGAATAATCCCAATAAGTCTAGTTAAATCAAAGGGTTGTTGTAGTGAGTTTAAAAGACCAAAATGATCAATTATCATACTCATAATAATTTGTCCTAGCAAAGGCATAAGAGTTGCTTGGATACTACCAAGATTTGTAAAAAGATAAATATTTATAGTTATCCATGTTGCTCCTAATAAGCCACCAAGCCATAACCACCAGTTATTTAAGGTAAGTAAGTTATTAGGAATTGTAAGGGAAGTATTTGTAAATAGGGCAACAAAAAAAATGAAAATAGTACCGATTACAAATGAAATCATCGCAGCTGTTAATGGTGAATTAACCTGATTTTTTAATTGTGTATTAATAGCTGTTTGCATTGGTAAAAACAAACTAACTAGAAAACCAATAAATAGTAATAACATTAACTATCTTCCTTTTTAATAGATTTAAACATATTTAATTTTATCATGAATCTTGTTTGCTAAGATAAGATCATAAATTGCGACATAACTTAGAGCATTGATAATAGGAATAACACGATTAATTACTGTTTTATCATGACGGCCAGCAATTTGTAAGAAAGTCATTTTTCTCTCTTGTAGATGATAAGTATTTTGAATTTGATTTATTGAAGAGATTGGTTTGATAACAGTTGAAAAAACAATATCTTCACCATTAGTGATACCACCATTAATACCACCATTATGATTATATAGTGTTGTTAGTTTACGATTATCTAAATAAATAATTTCATCTTTTACTTCACTACCATAAGCATTTTTAAAGAGTTCACTATTGCCAAAAGCAATTTCTTTAATACTAGGAATACTATACATTAAGCTTGCTAATGCACTTTCTAATGAATAAAACCAAGGTTCACCAATAAATGATGGTGGATTTATGATAATTGTTTCAATTTGTCCACCTAATGAATCATCACTAAGGGCCTTTGCTTTTGCTAGCATTTGTTGTCCAATCTTCTTGTGATAAGTTGGTAATGGTTCATTTGAAAGACCATTGACAACTATTTTATGTAAATTTGTAGTTAATTTACTTGCAAAATTTGCAAGTTTTCTTTCATTAAAACTATCTAAATCATGAAGACTATTTAAATCTTCTTTGATAATTTTATCAACTAGATATTTTCTTAATTCATAATAGCAAAGATCATTATAATTACCAAAAGATTTTACATGGGAAACAATATTTAATGTTGGATAATAGCTTAAAACAATTTGTTGAATAAGAGAACCTACAAACACTAAAGGTAGTGTTAAACGAGCTGAAAAATGACCTCCTCCAGCAATTGAATGTTCTCTTCCATATTTCATACTAGCGACATAGTCAACATGACCAGGACGTGGTTGTTTTAAAATATTATCATAGTCTTGTGACTTAATATCGGAATTAATAAAGATGATTTCAATTGTTTGGCCATCAGTTTTAAATTTTTTTGAATTAACTGTTTTATCAAAACCAGATCTTATTTCATAACTAATCTTTTCTTGACGATAAGTATTAAAGCTTTGATTGCCTTGTCTTAAGTTTAATTGCTCATCAATTTTATCGAAATCAATTTCAAAGCCTGGTTGAATATTATAAATCAACAATGAAATTTCCTCACTATGGGATTGACCACTGATTTCAAATTTCAAGTGATGATTATAACTACTTTTCATCATAGCTACCTCCAATCTTTATAAATTCATTAATAAAATCAGGAAATGATTTATCGATTGATTTAATTTCATTTAAAATTATTGCTTCCTGACATAGTGCACTAGCCACAATTAAAGTCATCGCAATTCGATGATCGTTATGGGTCTTATTTTTACTACCTTTGATTATACCTTTTTTAATGATTAAATTATTGTTTATTTCTTGAAAATCTATCGACATTGCAGATAAAAAGTCTGTAATTGCTAATAAACGATTAGATTCTTTATCTTTTAAACGTTCGGTATTTAATAAAGTACCACCATTTATTGTTGAATATAATGCTAATAATGGTGCTCCATCAATTAAATTTGTTAAATCGATTTCTGTTTGCTTATTCTTTATTATTTGCGTTATTCGTGCATCACCTTGCAATGTTTGCTGACTATCTTCATTAAAAGTAAGATTATTATTCAAAAGGTTCAAAAAATCAAAGTAGCTTTTAGCAGAATAGTCTTGTTCAATATTATAGCTATGCTTACTTTGATAGCTTTGATTACCCTTAATTTGAAATGTTAAATAATCTGGGGAATGATTAATGATAATATTAAAGTTTTTTAAAGTCTCTATTGTCATTGTAACATAGTCAAGTGATGAAAGGCTATCTTTGATAATAATTGTTGAATCATGCTTTAATAAAGGTAAAGCAAATAATAAGCCACTAATGAATTGCGAGCTTACTAAGCCTGTTAAATAATATTTTTTTTGTTTTAGCTGGCCACTTAAATAAAGTGGTAAATTTTTATCCTTAATAAGCTTTTGCATTGTAATCTCATTATCTTTAAAAATACTAAAATAAGGTTCTAGTGAACGATTAGGTAGTTGATTAAGACCTGTAATAGTTAAATCACTAACCAAATTTAATAAGCTCGGTAAATAAATACGTAGTGTTGATGCTGATTCATTCATATTTAGCTTTAAATTATTTTGATAAGTGAGATAGCGACTATCAATAATTAATTTATGATCTTGATAGGTTACTTGGCAATTAAAGTTCTTTAAGACATCAATGCTTGTTATAACATCATCACAAAGTGAAGTCACATTAGTTAAAATAGTCACGTCTTTAGCAAGCATGGCTGCTAATAAATAACGGTGTAAATATGATTTTGATGGAGGAAGATTTACTTTTCCAGTTAGATAATTTGCCTTAAATAAATATTCAATTGGTGTTGTAGTAAGTTCATTTTGAAGCATTTTATAGTTTATTTGATAACGATTTATTAAATCATCAAGACGATATTGTTCAAAGGCAACTTGTCCAATCTCAATAAGTTTTATTTCAGTAATTTTATCCATCTTTTTCTTTTTATCTGTTTTTAAGATTGAAAAATCAATAGCAACTAAGTCTCTTAAACAAGCAAAGCGTCTAAAAAGTTCTAAGGTTGTTTTATAAGCATCATTATTTTGATAATCATTATTTAATGATAGAGCCAATACTATTCCGATTGCAACGCACTCACCATGGTAATAATTATTATTATTAGCTAGTTCAAGACAATGTGCAACACTATGGCCAAGGTTAAGTTGTTGTCGTATCTTTTTATCATAATAATCTTCACTAATAATACGATGTTTAACTATTAATGATTTTTTTATTAAGTTAAGCAGCATTTTCTTATCATTTCTAAGCTCATCAATATTTTGATAATTTAAGAGTGTATTTAAAATACTTTCATCTTTTAACAAGCCATGTTTTATTAATTCAACTAAACCTTCTTTAAATAGTCTTGTTGTTAGAGTTGTTAAAAAATCAAGATCAATAATTATCTGTGTTGCTTGGTAGAAAGTGCCAATTAAATTTTTAGTGTTAAAGGCATTAATGGCTACCTTACCACCAATAGTGCTATCAACTGCTGCTAAAAGGGTAGTGGGAACATTAATTAACTCTAATCCACGCATATAAGTAGCTGCAGCATAACCAGTTAAATCTAAAACAAGGCCACCACCAATTGCTATAAGATAACTATGGCGATCAGCTTGGTTTTCCTTTAACATTTCATAAATTTTATTCAAGTACTTTTCTGTTTTATTAGCTTCTAGAGCTTCAATAATTAAATAACCTTTGGCATTCATTAAATAGGGCATTAATTTATCATAATGTCTTTGGTAGACTTTTTTATCAAGACAGATAAAAAAATCTTGCTTAGTAATTATTTTATCAAGTTCATTAAAGTTATTATAACCAAGAATGATATTATCTAAATCATGCTTTTTCATCTAATCACTCAATTCTTTATTCATGAAATTCTTTAACTTGCTAGCTTTAGTAATTAATTTTAAATAGTCAGCTTTATTTAAGGCTTGTGCACCATCACTTAATGCTGTTTCAGGTTGCTGATGTGTTTCGACAAGAAGTCCATCAACTCCAGCCATAATAGCACTTAAAGCAACATCCTCAACTAGAGAACTAGTTCCTGTTGCATGAGATGGATCAATAAAGACAGGAAGATGACTTAATTGCTTAAGTAGAACAATAGCATTAATATCAGTGACATTACGATAGGCAGTCTCAAAACTACGAATACCACGTTCACATAAAATGATATTAGGATTACCTGCTAAATAAATATATTCAGCAGCATTTAAAAATTCATTGATAGTAGCATTGAAATTTCGTTTTAAAATAATTGGTTTTTTGGTTCTTGCTGCGGCTTGTAAAAGATCAAAATTCTGCATATTGCGAGCACCAATTTGAATAATGTCAATGTCTTTAGCATAATCATTAATTTGTTGCACACTAGTAAGCTCACAAACAATTGGTATTTGATATTTAGTTTTTACTTGCTTAATAATTTCAAAACCTTGATGTTGTAATCCTTGAAAAGTATAGGGAGATGTTCGTGGTTTAAAGATACCACCACGTAAAAAGTGAGACTTACTTTCCTTGATATACATGGTAATAGCTTCTAATTGTTCAACTGATTCTACTGCGCAAGGACCACCAATATAAGTTAAACTACCAGCTCCTATAAGCCAATTATTTACTTTAATTATTGTTTGTTTATTTTGAAATGCTCTTGAAATAAAATAATAATTATCATTATTTTCAATCAAGTTAATATCATCATTTGCTGCTATATTAATCATTTCTTGTGATGAATAAGTTATATATCGTTTATCAGCTATGTCATAATTAGAAAATCTAATATTCTCTAACTGTAGTTTTTTTACAATATTATCAAATATTTCTGTATTATTTTTGTCTTTTATTTCTATAATCATTCATAACCCAGCTTTCTTAAATAAAACCATCTATTTAGTTGACTAGATGGTCAAAATACAATTATCTACGCTAGTTTTATTATACCGATGATTATGTAAAAATGCAATTTAATTATCAAGCTAGAACTAGAAAAATATTAATAAAAGTGGTATAATCTTATGGTGAGATAAATTATCAATGAAAGGGCTATGATATGAAGTACAATGCAGGTTTAGTTTTAGAGGGTGGTGGCATGCGTTCATCCTATACTCAAGGTGTTCTAGATTACTTTATGGAAAATGATATTGATTTTACATATGTTGTTGGTGTTAGTGCCGGTGTTGGGTGTGGAATGAATTTTATTTCAAAACAAATTGGTCGTGCCTGTAAATTGAGTGTCGATTATGGTAATGATAAACGTGTAGCTGGTTTTTCAAGTTTTATTAAACACGGTCAGTATTTTAATTTAGATACCATTTATAATAAACTAGATAAAGAAGTATTTTTTGATAATGAAACATTTGCTAAAAGTGATACAACATTTTATGCAGGCTGTTTTAATGTTGAAACAGGTGATGTTGAATATTTTGATAAAGCAGATATGATCACTTCAAAAGATGCTGTTATCGCTTCAAATTCATTACCTTTAATTTCTAAAATTGTAACCATTAATGATAAAAAATATTTAGATGGTGGCATTAGAGATTCGATACCCTTCAATAAGTCTTTAGCTGATGGTAATAAAAAGAATGTCATTATTTTAACTAATCCAATAGAATATAGACGTAAAAAGGAAAGCACAATTTTACTTATTAGCATTCTTTATTTTCGCTATCCAAAGTTGATTGAAGCATTAAAGAGAAGACATCTTGTCTACAATGAAATGTTAGAGAAAATTAATAAAATGGAGGCAAACAATGAGGTTTTTGTAATAAGACCATCTATTGCTTTAGAAGTGTCACGTTATTCTAGAGACAAAGAAACTTTAATGACAGCATACAATCAAGGTAAAGCAGATGCTCAAAGATTAAAAGGTGATTTAATTAAGTATTTATCCGAAATTTAAAAGTGTAAGAAAGATGTGTAAACATGGATAGTTTTAAAAAATTAAAACTGGGGCAGAAAGTTGAAATTCATAGTTATAAACACAATGGTAAAATTCATCGTGTTTGGAAATATGGATATGTAGTTGATATTAAGGATGATTGTTTGGTAGTAATCAATAATAAAACTAGAGTAATTGAAAGTTCTGGTCGTTGTTGGTATACTAAAGAACCTGCAGTCTGTTTTTTCTTCACCAAAAAATGGTATAACATTATTAGTATGATTAGAGATAATGGTATTCACTATTATTGCAATATAGCTTCACCTTTTTTATGGGATGACGAGGCAATTAAATATATTGACTATGATTTAGACTTAAAGGTTTTTCCCAATGATTCAATGAAAATACTTGATGAAGTTGAGTATTCTAATCATGCTAAAGCAATGCATTACTCTAAAGAAATTGATTATATTGTTCATGATCAACTAGAAAAGTTACAAAATGAAGTCTTATGTGACGACAATATTTACAATAGAGAAAATGTATATCGCTATTTAGAAGATTTTTTGCATAAAGAAAAATAGAAGGTTAGTCCTTCTATTTTTTCTTTTTAAGGGGGTTACTCTGATTTATTATTTAATTTTAAATCTTGCATTAAAGAAACGTAACATTGGAGGTTCATAAACAAATTCTAAACCTTTAATTTCATCTCTTTTTTCATATAGTCTAATAACTGCATCAGCAATAACATCCATATGTTTGTAAGTATAAACACGTCTTGGAATTGTTAAACGAACTAGTTCTAGTTCTGGACGGTGATGATCTCCAGTTATTTTATCACGTCCTGCAGAAATAATTCCTCTTTCCATAGCACGTACGCCACCTTCAACATATAATGCTGCTGCTAATGATTGTGCAGGGAAGTCATCTTGAGTAAGGTGAGGTAAAAATCTTTTAGCATCTAGGAATACTGCATGTCCACCAGCTGGTTCAACAATTGGAACACCAGCATCTAATAAACGGTCTGCTAAATAAGCAACTTGTTCAACACGATGCTCAATATAATTATAGTCAACTGATTCTTTGATACCAATAGCCATAGCTTCCATATCACGACCAGCCATACCACCATAAGATGGCATACCTTCATAAACAACTACTAATTCACGAGAACGATTATATAAGTCTTCATCATTCATGGCTAAGAAACCACCGATGTTAACAAGGCAGTCTTTTTTACCACTCATTGTACATCCATCAAAATATGACATTGTTTCTTTTAAGATTTCTTTAATTGTTTTATTTTCATAACCTTTTTCACGTTTTTTAATGAAATAAGCGTTTTCAACACAGCGTGTCGCATCTGAGAAAACTTTAATGCCATGCTTGTCAGCAAAAGCTCTTACATCCTTCATGTTTTGCATAGATACTGGTTGTCCACCAGCTAAGTTTACTGTAACAGCTAAGCAAATATAAGCAATTTTTTCAGCTCCTACTTCTGCAACTAATTTCTCCAATTTAGCAATATCAATATTACCTTTAAATGGTACATCTTTTGCAGTTGAGTCATGACCTTCATCAATGATAACGTCAACAAAAGTTGCTCCATTTTTTTCTTGGTGATAACGAGTAGTTGTAAAATACATGTTCATTGGAACATATTGTCCTTCTTCAATCATTAATGTTGATAATAGGTTTTCTGCTCCACGACCTTGATGTGTAGGCGTAACATACTCAAAACCATAGTACTCTTGTACAGCTGCTTTTAAGTGATACCAGTTCTTACTACCACCATATGCTTCGTCACCAACCATAAGTCCTGCCCATTGTTGATCACTCATTGCTGTTGTTCCACTGTCTGTTAATAAGTCAATGTAACAATCTTCTGAGTTAAGTAAGAAAGTGTTGTAACCCGCTTCAACAATTGCTTTCTCACGTTCTGGACGATCTAACATTTTTGGTACTTCTACTACTTTAATACGAAATGGTTCTGCTGGATATGAACTTAAGTCTCTCATATCTATAATACCTCCTTATATATTTATTTAATTGTATTATATCACACATAAAATATTATGCAATATGCATTATGCATAATTATTTATAATTTGTCTTTTTCTTGTGTTTTAATCAAAAATTAGATAGAATGTAGTTATGCAAAAGTTTAAAGGGAGTGGAATAAAATTAAAATAATGAAAACCACGTTAGCTGACCAAATTTATGAATACCTAAAAAAAGATATTATTCTAGGAAAATATCAACATGGTCAAAAGATAACGATTAAGGAAATTGAAGATGAATTTAATGTTAGTAGTACACCAGTTAGAGAAGCACTTGCGAAATTAAATGGTGATAACCTAGTTGAAATTACTACTAATCAAGGAGCTAATGTAATTGAATATACACTTGAAAATTCAATGGATGTTCATGAGTTAAGTTCACTTTTAGATAGTTATGCACTTGGGTACGCTATGGATCATGGAAATCGTGAGGAGTTAGTAACAAAGTTAGAGAAGACTTTTGAAATAAGTAAGACAAAGCATCGGGAAGGTGAAATTCAAGAATTGTATTATAAAAATTACTTTCATGATGTTTTCTATGAGTTTGTTGATAATAAAATAATTATTGAATTAAAAGAAAGATATAAAGCAGCTTTTTCAATGGTTGTTTTAAAAGCACATATTGATGATGAATTTCATCGTGCTCAACAAGACCATCGTGATGTTTTAGAGGCAATAAAAAATGATGATAAAGAGTTAGCTTTAAAATTATTTCAAAAGCACTTTAATTTAGGTAAAGATCGTCTATTGAAATATTATTCTGCAGATAAAGAGAAGTAATAATTTAGCTCAATAAAAAAACACCAACTTAATCAATATGATA
>JAJDGJ010000022.1 GCA_030265585.1 Erysipelotrichaceae bacterium OttesenSCG-928-M19
AATAGAATGAATTCTTCTATAGCCATAGCGATACTTATTTTCTATTACAATTAATTTGATTATCTTAACTAGTTCATCATCAAGGTTGAGTTTTAACTTTAACCAGCGATAATAATTAGATTTAGGGACATTAAGGATAGTAAGAATATCTTTAAGTTTATATTTTAAAGATAATTCTTGGATAGCTAAAGCATATTTATATTTGTCTATTTCTTTAATGCCCCTAATATCTTTTTTAAGATATCAAGTTCCATTTTAAGATATTTTATTTTTTGATTAGCAGTATCTAATTCATTAAGTTCAACAGGTCCTTTGCCAAAAGTATATTGTTTACCTAAAGGTTGTTCAAAACGATGAGTTTGACCATCTCGATACCATTTCCACCAGGTTTCTACTTGAGTTTTATTTTTAATGTTAAGCATACTCATAATATCATTAGTTTTAATTCCTTTCTTCTTTAATTCTATGGCTTTCCATTTAATATGTGGATCATACATAATTCTTTTCATACTAAAAAACACCTCCATAATCATTTTAATACAAATGAATTATTTTGGTGCTTTTTTATTTGTTCCCATTTTATGGGTTCAGTCTATTAAATAGTCCTTTCTTTTTATTCGATTAACTTATCTTTTTCTATTACTATTAAAAATCCTAGTAATACGATAATCATCAGTGCATAATATAAATCTTCTAAACCGCTATCAGGCACCTTATTACTTTTATCTTTATTAACTTTATCCTTATTGTTTTCTTTATCCTTTTCAGTATCAATTTCCTCTTCTTCGATAACCGGTTTTTCTTTAATAATTAAAGTTACTGTCTTTGTTGTTTCTTGATGATGTTTATCACTAACCTTTAAAATGATTTCATAACTTCCTATTTTATTAAAAGTTACATTATCACTATTAATAATAACCTTACTTGTTAAATCACCATCTTCAAAATCACTAGCACTAATTTCAAAAGCCTCTGCAATAGCAATTTGATCACCAAGTGTTATTTCGTATTGCTCCTTAGCCAAGATCTCAGGTTTTTCATTACCAAATTTCATTGTTAAACCTGCTAAACCATAGGCTCCATAATATTCACTAGTAATATCAACAACCTTTGTTGAGTAGTTTGAATAACCAGCTGTAAAAATATAATCCCCAATTGTTGTTAATGATAGAAAGCAATCTGAACCACCATTACCTGCTAAAGTATCATATATCTTACTGCCATCACGCTTAAATTTCATTAATAATCCATCATTTGAGCCACGACTGATATTTTCAATTGTGTTATTACTAATAGCATTTGCACTAGAGCCTGCTATTATATAATTATTATCAGCAAGTACTTCAATATCATAAAACATATCAGAATGAATGCTACCAATTAATTTCTGTGAATTTATATTACCAGCGCCATCAAAATCAATAACTAAGCCATCATAACTTCCTTGATTTACATCAATAATATTACCTCTATTATTAATAGGTTGATTTGAATAACCGACAGCAATAAATTTATCGTCCTCTAATTCAGCTACTGAATATAGACCATCAAAACTATCTGCACCAAAACGTTTGCTCCATAACAAAGTTTTATTCTTATAATCAAACTTAATAATGATAGCATCACTTTGCCCATAACTTGTCATATAATCATCTGAGTAGGCATAACCCACAACAATTAAATTACCATCTCTTGTTTTAATAGCTTCAAAACTATCATCTAAGCGTGAGCCTCCAGTTTGAAAATCCCAATTACTTGTTAGAGTATTAGCAGCAACAGACATTATTAAAATATCAGAGCTACCTTTATTGGTTGTTGTAATATCACCATTTACACTCGTTGCTGTTGATCCTGTAACAATTAACTCATCTTTACTGATTTCAACTATCCCATCAAAATAATCTGCTCGATTACCACCAATAAGATTAATCTTTTTAAGTGCTCCTGTAGCACCATCAAAACGCGCAATTATTCCATCATAGTCACCCTTGTTTGTTGTTGAAACAATATCTGTTGAGTTACTCATACCAACAGCAATAAAATCCCCATCACTTGTTTCGATAACACCACTAAAATCATCATTCTTATTACCTATAATAGTTTGTTTCCAAATTAATGTCCCATCTTGCTTATACTTAAAAATAACACCATCATTATTATTGGTTTCCGTACTAAAACCAACAACTACTAAATCATTAGATTTTGTTTTAATTACTTTTCTTAATGTTGACCTCGAATCCAACAAAGCATCCCAATCTGTAATCGGTGCTTGTTCATTTGCCATAATATTCAAAGAATTAATTACCATACCAAAAAACATCAGAAAAATAATAATTTTTCTCTTAACCATAATACTCCCCTCCCAAAGTTTGTATTGTAGTAAATTATAGCATTACATCTTGATTAAGTAAACTAATAGTTAAACTAATTTTTCAAATTATTTTGTTTTTAATACAATATTTTAAATTAATTTATTAGAAAAAAACACGTCCTAAAAATTAACAGCCACTATTATTTAACATCTTGAAAATATTAGCTCGATAAAAAAAACACCGACATTTTGTCGATGTTTTGAAGCTTTTAAATTCATATACAAATTTATATAATCTGAACCAAAAACTTGAGTGATAAATAATTAACGTTTTGAGAATTGAGGTGCACGTCTTGCTTTTTTAAGACCGTATTTCTTACGTTCCTTAGCACGAGCATCCCTTGTTAGAAAACCAGCTGCTTTTAATGTTGGACGATAATCAGCACTTGCTTCTAGTAAAGCACGAGCAATCCCTAATCTAATTGCACCAGTTTGTCCTGTGAAGCCACCACCATAAATATTAACTTTAACATCAAATTTATCTTTAGTATTAGTAAGAACTAATGGTTGCGATAAATCACTGACTAAAGTTTCAAATGGAAGATATTCTCTTACATCTTGACCATTGATTGTAATTGTACCATTTCCTGGAACTAAAATTACACGTGCTACTGAACTCTTGCGACGTCCAGTACCTCTATATTGTACATTTGACATATTAATTCATATCTTCCTTTCTTAATCCTTGATTACCAATACTTCTGGTTTTTGAGCCATATGTGGATGTTCGTTAGTTGTATAAACAAATAATTTCTTTCCTTGTTGGCGTCCTAAAGTATTTTTTGGTAGCATTCCATGAATTGATCTTTCAAGCATTTCTACTGGATAGTTATCAATCATTGTTTGAGCATTTCTAACTCTCATTCCTCCAATATAACCTGAGTGGTTATAATATTTCTTACCTTGGAGTTTGTTCCCTGTTAATTTAATTTTATCAGCATTTAAAATAATAACATAATCACCGCAATCAACATGTGGTGTATATGTCGGTTTATGTTTTCCTCTTAGGATAGTAGCAACTTGAGTAGATAGACGACCAAGTGTTAACCCTGTAGCATCAACGACAAACCATTTACGTTCAACACTGCTTTCATTAGCCATTGTTGTTTGACGCATTTCATTTCCTCCTAAATCATTTTGTAGTTTCCGGGGCTACAAAATGACACCTAACGTGTCTTGATTATTATACCCTAAATCAAGGTTAGATGTCAATTATTCACTAGTATTTTCATTAACTTTATTTCTTTGCGACATCCGATACTCATAAAACTCCCTAAATATTTCTTTGAAAGTTGCCGCGATTGGCACACACAATAATAAGCCAATTACTTTAAAGAGTGCACCACCAATAATAATAGCAATTAAAATCCAGACACTAGAAACACCTACTGAATCACCAAGGATTTTAGGACCTAAATAAATACCATCAAATTGTTGTAAAGCTAAGATAAAGACACCACTCCAAAAGGCATGTAAAGGGCTTCCCGTTACAAATAAGGTAACTGTAACAACAGGAATACCACCGATAAATGGTCCAAAGTATGGAATCATATTAGTAACCATTACAATTAAAGCTAAAACAGGATAAAAAGGAATCTTTAATAAATACAATCCAATAAAAGCTAAAACACCGATAATAAAGGAGTCAAGCATTTTTCCAAAGAAGAACTTGCGAAATGTTTCTTCAAAAAGGAAAAAGTATTTTTTAACTATTTCAAATGTTTTTTCACTAAAAATTGCTTCAAAAAACATATTTGAGGCTCTAAATAACTCTTCTTTACTAACAATCATATAGATACTTAAAATTATTCCCATAACATAGGCATATAATGAAGAAGTTATTCCTAATAATGAATTAAAATAATCATTTATACCACCATTAATAAAGAAATCACTAGCTTTTTCAAAGATGTTTTGAATAACAGCTGCAAACTCAACATTTGCTAGCATTGGGAAATTGGCTTGTAAATTATCCCAAAATTCATTTAAGCTTTGATAAAAACTATTCAAATCTAAGCCTGCCATCTTGGTTAAACTATCAATTAAGATAGGGCTAACCCAGTAAGTAAGTGAATAGATTACAAAAAAGATAAATAAATAACTAAGAAAAATACTAATATAGTATCCTAAATGCTTAACATATTTGAGTTCATAACCCTTAAAAAATCTTTTATATAGTAACATCACAAGAGGATAAACAAAATAGGCAATCATTATTCCAATAATAATTGGTTTAATTACGCCAATTAAAAAGGAAAGTGAATTAGAAAACGAAGAAAAATTTGTAATTATATAGTTCAATAAAATTACAATTAAGGCAAACCCTAAATATTTAAAGCCCTTTCCCTTCATCATATTAATCCCTTGATCTACTTATTAAAACAACTCTAATTATTTCAATAACAGTAGTAATTAGTGCCGCAACATAAGTCATTGCTGCTGAGTTCAACACACGTTTAGCTTTAGGTAATTCATCATAATCTAGATAGTTACCTGACTCTAAATTAGCCAAAGCACGTGATGAAGCATTAAATTCTAAAGGTAAAGTAATCAATTGAAATGCAGCTACGACAACTAACATTCCAATACCAATATATAATATTGTATTACTTGCTGTCGTTAAAAAAAGACCAGCGAAAATAACCACCCAAGCAAGATTACTAGCGCTTATTGCTAAAGGTAATATCTTATTACGAAGAGCAATTACCGGATATTTAGTTGCATATTGAATCGCATGGCCAACCTCATGTGCTGCTATCGCTAATGAAGCTATTGAGCGACCACTATATACTTCTGGTGATAACTTAATAATATTTTTTGTCGGATCAAAATAATCAGATAGTTGTCCTTGTCCTTCAAAGATTTGAACATTAGTTAAACCATTACTATCTAAGATACGACGAGCAACCTCAAAACCACTGATACCACGATGGTTTCTCATTGTTGAATATTTTTTATAATTTCTTTGTAATACTCCTTGAACAACCATCATTAATACTACTGATGCTATGATTAGTAGCCATTGAGTACCTGAGCCACTACCTCCATAATAATATAAAATATTCATTTTACATCACATACCTTTCTGCTGTTAAATCCCTATTCATTAGCTTTTTAATCGCTTCTTTAGGATCCTCATTTTCAAATAAAACATGATAACAAGCATTAATGATTGGCAAATCAATCTTGTTTGCTTGACCATCTTCATAAATCACCTTGCAAGTACGAACTCCTTCAATTGTTGTCCTTGTATCATCCATTACTGATTTAGAACTACCTTCTTGACCAATTTTATAACCAGCTTGGAAATTACGTGAATGCGGTGATGTCGCGGTAACAATTAAATCACCAATCCCTGTTAACCCTAGGTAAGTTTCCATCTCCCCACCTTTAGCCATTCCGTATCTTATCATTTCTGCTAAACCTCTTGTTAGTAGAGCAGCACGAGTATTATCACCTAACCCAATCCCTGAAATAATACCACTACATAATGCTAAAATGTTTTTTATGGCAACGCCATATTCTGCTCCTACTTCATCTTGTAATGTATAAAGACGGACATAGTCATTAGAAAATAACTTCTGGACAAATTTAGCAACTTCTAAATCAATGCTCACACTGGCAATCGCTGTATACATGCGCAAAATAACTTCCTCTGCATGACTTGGTCCAATAATAGAGGCCACTTCATAACGATATTTTTCAGGAATAATGGCTCTAATAGTATTTGACATGCGATCATTTGTTTTTGGATCAAAGCCTTTAGAAGCATTAATAAAATATACTTTGTTAGCTTCATCTAAAAAAGGCACTATCTCACTTAAAACTGATGATGTTACTTTAGTTGGTACTACTAAAACAATAGCTTTAGCACCAACAACTGCTTCTTTTAAGTCAGTTGTTGCTTTAATATGGGGATTAATGCTTGTCCCCTCAAAAAACTTCGTATTCTTACCACTATTTATTTCATTAACTTCTTCATCATCAATACCATACATTGTAACATCATGTTTATTATCTGCTAGAACTTGAGCTAGTGATGTTCCCCAACTTCCTGTTCCTATTACTGCTACTTTCAATCAATTCACCTCTAAACCCTATTTCTTAATATTATTTTTATTGGCGTTCCCCCAAAATCAAAAGCATTACGCAATTGATTTTCAAGATATCTTTCATAACTAAAATGCATATACTTTAAATCATTAACAAAAAAAACAAATGTTGGTGGTTTAACACTAACTTGTGATGCATAATAGATTTTTAAACGACCACGATTAAAAAGTGGAGCCTGATTCATTGCCTGTGCATCAGCAATAACATCATTTAACACTGAAGTTGTAACACGGCGATTCATATTAGTATTAACAAGATCAATGGCTTCAAAAATTGTTTGAAGACGTTTCTTTTCTAATGCTGAGACAAAACAAACTTGAGCATAGGCTAAAAATTTAAATTGCTCCTTAATATCATCGCTAAACTTTTTCATACTATTTGTGTCTTTAACAATTAAATCCCATTTATTAACAACAACGATAATTGGCTTATGTTGCTCAAAAGCATACCCTGCCACATGTTTATCTTGCTCTTTAATACCCTCATTAGCATCAATAACTAAAAGAACTATATCACTATCTTCAATGGCACTAAGAGCTCTTAAAATAGCATATTTCTCCACATTTTCATAAATTTTACCACGCTTTTTCATACCTGCTGTATCGACAACAACATAATTTTGATTGTTTCTAACAAAGGAAATATCAATAGCATCTCTTGTTGTCCCTGCCGTATCACTTACAATAACACGATTTTCATTTAAAATAGCGTTAACTAAACTAGATTTACCAACATTAGGACGCCCAATTAATGAAAATCTAATTTTATCATCAGCAACACGTTCCTTTTTTTCTGGTAAATTAGCAACTACTTCATCAAGTAGATCACCAATTCCAATACCATGAGCAGCTGAAATAGCAATGGGTTCTCCAAGACCTAAACTATAAAAATCATAGATATTACTCTTTTGTTCAACATTGTCAATTTTATTGATAGCAAGAATAACTGGTTTTTTAGATCTTTGTAATATTTTAGCAACAAACTCATCATCATTTGTGACTGGTACTTGTCCATCGCTAACATAAATAATGACATCTGCCTCTTCTATGGCAATCATAGCTTGCGCTTTGATTTCTTCTATAAAAGGAGCTTCACTAATTTCAATCCCTCCGGTATCAATTAGTCGAAACTCTTTTGTTAACCAACTTGCTTTAGCATAAAGACGATCACGAGTTACCCCTGAACTATCATCAACAATACTTATTCTTTCCCCAACAATACGATTGAAAAGCATCGACTTTCCAACATTAGGTTTGCCGACGATGGCTACAATCCCTTCACTCATTATTTCACCTTTTTTCTAAAAATTTCAATTATTTCTTGAACATTCTCATCGATACTCATTGTTGAAGTATCAATTTCAATAGCATCACTTGCCTTAAGTAATGGACTATGTTCACGATTTAAATCTTCATAATCTCGCTTAGCAATTTCTTGCTCTATCTGCTCTAGATTACTTGTAATACCACGAGCAATATTTTCCTCATAGCGACGTAAAGCACGTGCCTTAACACTAGCGACTTGATAGATTTTAACTAGAGCATCTTTAAATACAACACTACCAATATCACGTCCATCCATTACAATACCTTTTTCTTGACCTAATTGTTGTTGTAAGTAAACAAGCTTTTCTCTAACTTCTTTAATCGTAGCAACTTGAGCAACTAAATTAGTTACCTCTTCACTACGTAATTCTTTACTAACATCTTGCTTATTTAAGTAAACGTTATTAGCAACATCAAAATCAATAACTATTTCATCTAAATGATTTTTAATATCTTCTAAACTAATCTTATTTTTCAACATATAATAAGCGACAGCACGATACATAGCTCCTGAATCAATATATTTATAATTAAGTTTTTTAGCAACTCTTTTAGCTACTGTTGACTTACCCGAAGCTGCTGGCCCATCAATGGCGATTATTTCTTTTCTCATTCATCTAACTCCTATGCAAAAAATTGATAAATTAAAAAACCTAAAATAAGTGCAAGAACGACCAGTATTACTACTAAAGGCCATGATTTTCTTGTTAGCTTACTTTCTAATTCCTCAAATCTATCTTCATTTATTCCTAAACGATTCTTAATTGAATCATCTTTTACAATTTCATTTACTTCAGCAATCTCCAAATCTTCTTTAACATAAGGTGCTGTCGTATCTAATTTTTGTTGTCTTTCTTCTTCTTTCTTCTCTCTTTTTCTTCTTTTCTCTAATTTCTTTTGATGAACCTTCTCTCTTTCATCAAGTAATTTCATTAACTCCTCTTCACTAATCATAATACGATTTGTTTCACTGTTTTTTTCAAATTCAACAGTATCATTATATTCAACAGGATTATCGCTAAATAATTCAGACATAATTTCTAATTGTGTATCATGATCAGGTGCCTTATGTTGTTCCTGTAATCGTGCAAAAGCTTCTTCAATATCAAAGAGCTCCTTTTTACTACCAGAAGCTTTTTCTTTTATTTCCTCAATATCTAATGACTTTGAAACGATAGGATTGTTATAAGTTTTTTTTCTTTTAATATCTGCCTTTCTCGTATTATTAATAATGGGATTAATATCATATTGCTGTTCTAAATTACTCTCTGTCTCAGGATTATTAATCTCTTTACCAACACCAGTAATTTTTCCTTCTCTTCTTTCTTTGTGACGTTCCACTCTAGACACTTTTACAGCTCCTTACAATCAAATTATCTCAAATTATTATAACATATTTATTGATTAACTCCAATTTTATTAAGATAACTTGCTCTTGTTTCTTCTTCCAAAGTTAAATCAATTTTCATAAAATCATAAGCTACATTATTTTTTTGTAAAAACTTTTCAATAAAAAATAAAGTAAGTGCTGGATTCCTTGGTAGTAAAGGACCATGAAGGTAAGTTCCAATTAAGTTTTTATAACGAATTCCCTCTGCTTTACTCTCTAAATTATTGCCATAACCAACAATGGCTTGACCAAGCGGTTCTAAATCATGAAAAGTCTCTCCAGCATGATTTACAAAACCAATTAATGAGCCAAAATCAGTTGTTTCTATTACACAATTACCTAGTAATCTCTCTTTAGTCTGTCCCACTGTGTAAAAATCTAAAATTCCTAACCCAGCTAGCTTATTCCCTTGGCTATCTTGATAGTAGTTACCTAGAAATTGATAACCACCACATACTGCTAAAAGTGGCAAGCCAGCTTCTATTTTAGCTTTTAATTGTTCTTTTATTTCACTTAACTTTGCAGTAACAATAGCTTGTTCACGATCTGAACCACCACCTAATAACATAAAATCAACATCATCCCATACAATATCTGCAACATCATTAACTTCATGGACAACAGGATTTAAACCAAATTGCTTAGCAAAATAGCATAATGTTGTGATATTTCCTTTATCACCATATAAATTTAATAATTGAGGGAATAAATGATAAATATTATAATCCACTTTTAACTTCCCCTTTCTCTTCTAATAACTTTTTAGTTTCATTTAAAGCAGTATAAGATACAATCACAAGAGCATCTTTGTTAGTAACTACATCAACTAATGTAGCGAATAAATTATTGATGACAATTTTATGACGTGGTATTCCCATGTTTTTTAAACGCAACGCCATATCATATGCTCTTGTTCCAGAAACAAAATATTTTTCAATATCTAAAGCTAGTAAATATTCAAAATCTGCATCCCAGATCCAAGAAACATCACGACCATCGCCTTCATTATCGTTTAAAATAAAGGCAATATGTTCAGGTTCAATATTCTTAGCTTCTTGTAAAGTCATATTCATTCCCGTATGATTTTTAACTAAATTTAAATAAATACTATTATTTTTTATAGTAATTTTTTGCATACGTCCACCAATTGCTTGATAATTTGCAACACCTTTTTCAATAGTATCTTCACTAATATTTAATTCTTTTAACATACTAATAGCAGCTAATAAATTATAAACATTATAATTTCCTTTTAATTGATGGTGATAAGTATGATTATTAATGATAATTTCATTATTATTAATAGCCTCTAAATTATATTTTGGAGTTGGTCGATTATAACCACAATCACATTGATAATGTCCTAGTTGACCATAAAAAACGCTTGTGTATCTTAACTCTTTTCCACATTCTGGGCAATACTTTGAATCACTTATACTTCCTGCTTCAAAAGAAGTAATGGCACTAGTTAATCCGTAACTAACATAATTATATTTATTAAAACGATAACAGAAAGGATCATCAGCATTGATTATTAATTTAACGTCTTTATTTTCTAATGAGTTTTTAATTTTATCAATTAATAAATCCATTTCACTATAGCGATCTAATTGATCTCTAAAAAAATTAGTAATAACTAAATAGTTATGGTCTAATTCTTGCATTACTTTATAAACATTACCTTCATCAACTTCAAAAACACCATATTTAATTTTATTATCTTTAAAAAAACGATACTTCTCTACCATGATGGATAAAATCCCTGTATACATATTAGCTCCTGTTTTATTACTAATTGTTGTACTATCAACTTGCTCTAAAACCTCAGCTAATAAATTTGTTACCGTACTTTTACCATTAGTTCCTGTAATTAAGATTACTGTATCTATTTTACTAATTAATTTCTTAAAGATACGTTTACTAAATTTCAAAGCAATTCGACCACCAACATCACTGCCACGATGTCCCATCATACGACTTAATTTGATTGCTATTTTACCTAATAAAATCGCCATTCACTCATCACTCCTATTTTATTATTATACTTAAATATCCTGTATAATATATGTTTAAAATTTATTCAATTTAAAAAATATTCAATAATTATTGAATATTTTCTAACTCTTTTAAATAGTCATTAAATACTTTAAGCATCTCTTCTTTAGTTTGAGCTTTATTTAAATTTCTCCTTGCTTGTCCATTACCAGTTAATCCCTTCAAATACCAAGCGCCATGAGAGCGCATTTGAACAACGCCAATTTTTTCACCATAAGTTTCTACTAAACTTTCTAAATGTTCTATTGCCTGGGCAATACGTTCTTGATAAGTTGGCTTTTCTAAACATTCACCTGTTTTAAGATAATGTTCAATTTCTTGGGCTAACCATGGATTACCTAAAATGCCACGACCAATCATAATACCATCACATTTTGTTTCTTCTAGCATAGCTATAGCATCATCAAGAGTAGTAATATCACCATTACCAATTACAGGAATCTTAAGTTGCTCTTTTAGTAGTTTTATAGCCTGCCAATCAGCACGACCCTCATACATTTGACTTCTTGTACGCGCATGTAAAGTTATAGCACTAGCTCCAGCTTTTTCACAAACCTTACCTACTTCTAGATAGTTAATATTAGTACTATCATAACCTAATCTAATTTTAACTGTCACTGGTTTATTTACAACAGCAACTACATTGCTTACAATTTCACTTATCTTATCAACATCATTAAGTAAATTAGCTCCACCACCAGTTTTAACAACCTTCTTAACTGGACAACCCATATTAATATCAATGAAAGTACAATTACTATTTTGATCGATAAACTTTGCTGCATTCACTAATGAAGCTACATCACCACCAAAAATTTGCATTGAGATATATCCTTCATTTTCTGCTACTTCAATCATTGAAAGAGTCTTTTTATTCTCATAATATAGACCTTTATCACTAACCATCTCAGCACAAATTAAACCATCAAGATATTTCCTTAAAACTTGACGAAATGGTTTATTAGTTATTCCAGCCATTGGTGCAATAATTACTTGACTCTCTAATTTAATCCCACCGATTTCTAACATCTTAGTTTTTCAACTCTTTTCATTTTCAACTTTTTAAGCAACAAATGGCTCACCAATTTTATAGTTATCCTCTAAGACTAAAATTCCTGTTGATTCTTTAACTAAGTTTAATTCCTTAGCAGAACAAATCATACCATTAGATTCAACATTCATTAAACTTCCTTTATGTATCCAAGTTCCATTAAATAAAACAGCTCCTACTTTAGCGACAACTACTTTTTGATCTTGAGCGACATTACTTGCTCCACAAACAATTTGTAATACTTCACTACCGATATCAACTTGACAAATATTTAATTTATCACTCTTTTGATGTTTTTTAATACTTTTAACATAACCAACCACAAAATAATCTTTGTCATCAAAATCTAATAAGTCTTGCTTAATGCTTGTTAGTTGCTTGTTAATATCTTCATGAAGCTCTCTTGTTAAAACAACAAGACCTTCATTTAATCCTTCAAAGTTATAATCAAAAATATTATAACCTATTACTTCCTCTTTATTATTATATAAGATACTAATATTATTTTCCTTAGTAAAACAGTGACATTCATCATCTTTAATTCTAATTAGTAAATTATTATCAATGTAAAATGCATGATAGTTCATTTTATTTACTTCCTTTCTTAAATGAGATTGTTATTGCGTAGATTGGTTGTCCCAAACGAGAAAACTTTTTCTCATACTCACTCATGACATTATCTTTAGCTTCTTTGCTTTGATGTAAATCCACACTAATCATTTCAAAGTTTGTTCCATAATCATTAAAAGACAAGATTGATGATTCAAACAATAATTTATTATCTGTTTTTTGTTTAAGAAAACCATCTTTAACTAGTATCTTTTGATAGATTTTTAAATAATCACGATAAGTTAATCTTCTTTTATAATGACGACTTTTTGGCCAAGGATCACTAAAATTTAAATAAATTGTTGCAATTGTCTGAGGTTTAAAGTAGTTTTCTAAATTTAGAGCATCCTCATTCAACAAGAGTACATTAGTTAATTGCTCTGTTTCTATCTTTTTTAAAGCATAGACTAGCACGGTTGCGAATTTCTCAACCCCAATAAAATTAATATGAGGATATTTTTTAGCCATCCCAATAATAAAATCACCCTTACCCATCCCAATTTCAAGATGAAGAGGGTTATTATTGACAAAATACTTATCTTTACTACTATTAATAACATATTTTGATTCATTTAATATTTTATTTGCTTGAGGATTGTTTCTTAATCTCAATATATGACCCCTATCTTTCATTATTAAACCTTATTTATTATAGCATACTTTAGCTGATAAAAAAAATACTCAATTATAATAATTAAGTAGTTTTTTGTGCTTTATTCTTGATAAATTGGTAGATTACACCACCGTTAGCTAAAAACCCAATATAACCAACAATGGGATAAACAATCGAAATTAAATTAGAAAATCCTGCTAAAGATAAGCCAAGAGCTATTAAACAAACGACAATAACACCTATTTTCTTGTTTCTTTCAGTAGCAATTTTACTTTGCGCAAAACGATTAATTAAAGCAAACATCATAGCAAGGCATGAAGTGAAAATACCAATTGCAAGGACAACTAGATAAATCAAGCCTAAAATACTACTTACATTATTTGAAATAATCATCATTGGCATATCCACACCAACAATTACATTAGCATTTTTTAGTAAAGCAAAACAAATTAATGTCGCCACAATTCCAATTGCTAATGAACCTAGGATTGAGCCAATGAGAATGTTTTTCTTATCTTTAGCCTGTCTTCCAATAGGTGATAAAATTGAAATTTGAACAATGAAAATATAAGATACTGCTAACAAGGTTGAAGTAAACCAAAAGGGAGTTGGTTGTTTAACACCTTCTATATTACTAAAAGTAAGTAATTCATTACCATTAATAATTCCTAGTAATGATGAAACAATTGTTAGAATAACCATTGTTGGCACAATGAATTTAAAAACATCAACTATTTTATTAGCACCACTTAAACAGATGATCATCACTAATAAAGCTAAAGTAATACTACCGATAGCTTTATTAATACCAAAGAAATTATTTAAAAGTGAACCAGCTCCAGCAAACATTATGATAACTACAAAAAAGAGAATAATATTAATTGTGACATTACAAATTATTTTTGCTTTTTCATTTTTACCAACAATTACTTCCTCATAGCTTTTTATCTTTTTATCATAAGATAAAGCCATTGTCATATACGATAATAAAATATAAAGTAAAACCATTAAAATTAAGCCAAAGGCACAGTAAAGACCATAACTGGCATAAAATTGCAACAATTCTTGACCAGAAACAAAACCTGCTCCAAAAATTGCGCCCACAAATGTCATCACTATTGCATAATAACCATATTTTTCAGGCATAGTCACGCCTCCCAACAATCAACATTATAGCATTTTTTAACCACTTGTTACACTATATTTATAAAACTTAATAAAGAAAAACAATTGTGATATAATGACAATATAAAAATTAATAAATTATTAATAAGGAGGGTTTGAGCATGTTAGCTAATCTCGAAATCAAACAACTTGAAGAGTTAATTAGTAAACAACAAATAGAAGTTTTTCAAACTATCTGTACATTTATAGATAGTACCTATGAAATGGACAAAGCTTGGAATACAGGTGGTAAGAAATGGAATTATGAATATAAGTTTAGAAGAGGTGGCAAAACACTATGCGCCTTCTACTTTAAAGAAAATTGTTTGGGTTTTATGGTTATTCTTGGTAAAGCTGAGCGAGAAAAGTTTGAAGATGATTCAGCAAATTACTCATTTCAAGTAGTTGAACTTTATCACCAAACGACAACATATCATGATGGCAAATGGCTAATGCTTGAATTAAATGATTTAACTTTATTTAATGATATTAAAAAACTCTTATTAATCAAGAGAAAGCCAAATAAAAAATAATTATAAAAACAGTGTCTTAATATTCATCAATAAGGCACTGTTCTTTATTTAAGTTTATATTTTAAAGATCTACTGTCTCATAATACTTTAGCATTAAAATATTGCTTCATATTCTCCAATAACCTGCTCATTATCATTTAAATATTCAAATTTTAAATATGGTAAGAGCTTATCATTTGAATAGTTAATTTTTGAATAGAGATGATTAACAACATAAGGAAACATATTCATATCCCCACTAAACAATTTAAAAGCAATACCGAGATGTTCCTTTTTTAAGCCAAAAGCATAATAACCATGAGCACCATCTTTACCAATAACATTACTATCATAATTATGATAAGTACAAAAGTAATCTTTACCTCTAACTATTTCTGGATAAGTACTAATAGCTTCATTGACGATTTTAATTGCCTCATTTAATTTATTATCACTGTGATTAGTAAAAGTAAGATTTTTAAAAGCAATTGCAGCATGATATAATGGCAAGCCAAAGACAGGAACACCACAACCATCTAAACCAACAATTATCTTATCTTGCTTCATTTCTGCCATTAAAGCAATAAACTTCATACTTTCTTTAGTAGCATAACTTGATTCTTCATAATATTTTTGATAATCAGCTCTAAATTCCTTTTCAACTAACATTAAACCTAAATGTTTACCAGAGCACATATGAAAAATAGGACTAGGAGCAATACCATTTTCAATAAAATACTTAGTACTTTCAAAGGAGATTGGATATGCTGGTTTAATACAAAAGTCACTCTCTTTAACACCAGTCTTCTCCATAATTGATTTTAAGACATCAATATGCTCCAGACTACCAATATGGGAAGAAATCATTATTGCAATTTCTTTTAAGCTGAGTTGATACTTCTTTTCTAAACCGTAATACAAAAATGGTAAAATTTGAAATACTTTAGAGGTTGAGCGCATAAAAATATTTTGTTGCACATCACCAATAGAATAAATAATTTTATTATCTTTATTAACAACACAAATACTTCCAGTATGATATACTTCATCTAAACTACCTCTTTTAGCAACAACTAATGTTTCCATAACTATCCTTTCCTTTCAGCAAATCTTACTATAATTTTAGTATTATCTAATCAATATGGCAAGATAAATTAT
>JAJDGJ010000023.1 GCA_030265585.1 Erysipelotrichaceae bacterium OttesenSCG-928-M19
CTTGATAAGCTTTTTCTTTTCCTTGCTCTAATGCTTTTTCAACTAGATTATTATCAATAACATATTGATATTTTTCTTGAAGTTCCATTAGAAATTTAACAACCGCTTTAGCAACTTCTTCTTTGAAATCAGCATAACTGTAACCTTTGAATTTTTCAGCTGCTTCACTGACTTTTATTTGTTCCATTTGGGAATATATTGTTAATAAATTACTAATCCCTGGTTGTTTTTCTTCATCAAATTGGACTATGCCAATACTATCAGTTGTAGCGCTCATAATTTTTTTAGTTATCGTTTTTTCATCATCTAACAAATAAACACAGCCACGATCATTAGTATCATCAGATTTTGACATTTTCTTAGTTGGATCAGATAGTGACATAATCTTAGCTCCACCTTTAGTTATTTTTATTTCAGGAATGTGAAAGGTATCACCATATTTATTGTTAAAACGAATTGCGACATCACGTGCTAGCTCAATATGTTGTCTTTGATCTTCACCGACTGGTACATATTTTGGATCATAAATTAAAATATCAGCAGCCATTAAATCAGGGTAAGTAAATAAACCAACATTAATATTTTCAGTATGCTTACTACTTTTATCTTTATATTGTGTCATTCGAGATAATTCACCCATATAAGTATGACATTGCATTATCCATGCTAGTTGTGCATGAGTTAAGACTTCACTTTGTAAAAAAATTGTTGTCTTATTTGTATCGAGACCGCTTGCTAAATAGAAGGCAACTAAATCCCTAGTATTAACTTTACGATCTTTTTTATCCTGAGCAATTGTCAGAGAATGCAAGTTTGAAACAAAAACATACATTTCATATTCATCTTGCATTTTAATAAATTGTTGAATTGCTCCAATATAATTACCTAAATGTAACTTTCCAGACGGAGTTATTCCGCTTAATGCTCTTTCCATATTCAACCACCTCAAAAAATTTCTTTACTATATTAATTTAATATTATAGAATATAGTTAATAATGTCAAATAAAGGAGGTAATTTATATGTCAGTAAAGGTATACACATCACCTTCATGCGCCAGTTGTCGTAAAGCTAAGCGTTGGTTAAATGATTTTGGAATTGATTATGTCGAAAAAAACATCTTCGTTTCTAAACTAAATAGAGAAGAATTAAAAACTATATTATCAAAAACAGAACATGGTTTTGAAGATATCATTTCAACTCGATCAAAAGTTTTTAAAGAGCAGTCTGTTGATATTAATGATATGAGTATTAATGAACTATTAGATTTTATTGAAGAGAACCCTTCAGTTTTAAAAAGACCAATAATAATCGATGATCGTCGCTTGCAAATTGGTTATAATGATGAAGAAATTAGAGTTTTTATTCCTCGTGAGTTAAGAGAGCATTATCAATGTGAAGGTTGTGGCTATGATAGAGCAGATGGTAGCGATCAATGTTCAAATGAAGAACAATGCCCAAACTATGAAGCAATATAAAAAATAACAATACATTTTGTATTGTTTTTTTAGATAGGAGTCTAGCGATGAAAAGTTTTGATTTATTTTTTAAAAAAGATGATTTATCAATTAAGGTAGCAACAAAAATTAAAAAGCGTTTATTAGAGGCCTCATTTGAGTTCAATGAGGAAGCTCCAGATTTGGTTATTTCTGTTGGTGGTGATGGAACAATGCTAAAAGCAATCCATAATTATCTCGATTTAACTGATGAAGTTTCTTTTTGTGGTATTCACACTGGTACTTTAGGTTTTTACACTGATTTTCTTGTTAGTGAAATTGATGATTTAGTTGATAAAATAATTGCCCAAGAGTATTATGAGATAGCATTTAATATGTTAGAAGTAACTATTAATTATGATAGTAAAACAAAAGTATTATATGCTTTAAATGAAGCACGTTTGGAGAATAATCAACATACTCAAGTTATGGATGTTTTTGTTAATGATCGTTATTTTGAAACATTTCGTGGCAATGGCTTAAACTTTTCAACGCCAACGGGTTCAACAGGATATAATAAATCATTAGGTGGAGCGATTGTTCATCCTAAAACAAAAGCGATGCAAATGTGTGAAATAGCATCGATCAATAATATTGCCTACCGTGCTTTAGGTTCACCATTAATCTTAGATCAATCACATAAAGTGACTTTAAATCTTCATGGTCGAAATGGCGCTATTTTAGGTTATGATAGTTACTCAATTGACTTAGAAGCAAGTTGTCAAGAATTAGCTGAAATAACTTTTCAATTATCAGATAAAATGGTTAAGTTTGCAAGGTTTAAAACACTAGCGTTTATGGATCGTGTTAAAAAGAATTTTATTGTAGAAGATATTTAGAGGCTATAGGCCTTTTTTTTATAATTGACTAGTTTAATAAAATGAAATAATTAATGCTTATAAAGGTTATGTCCAAAACTTAATCTTGCTATACTTTTACTAGTAATTATGCTAAAATTACTAGGTAGCAAGATAAGAAAGAGGGTAGTAGAATGGATTATTTGAGCAATCCTTTAGTTATTTTAGCAATCACTGTCGTATTAGTTCTTCTGATAATCATTATCAGAAGTAGTACTCGTAAAAAAAACAAAGACACTGTTAATCTACCTTTTATGTTGAATGATTTTCTCGATGCAATTGGAGGCTTAGAAAACATTAATAGTGTTAGTTCATCCTTATCAAAAATAACTTTAAAGTTAAAAGAAAACAGTAAAGTTAATATTGGTCGTGTTGAAGAATTAGGTGCTAGCGGTATCGTTGAAACAAAAGATGGTTTTTCTTTTATTTTTGGTAATATTTCCCGTGATTTAGAAGAATTAATTAAGAGTAAATTATAGAGAGTAGGTATTTTATGAAGTTACGAAGACGCCATATTTTAATATATGTTATTGTAATAAGTGTGGTAAGTCTTATTATAGTTTCACAATCTTATGATAAATACTCTCGTAATCCTAGTATTAATTCACTCAATAGAGAGGTTATCGAAAATTATTTAAGTGATGAGGATAAAAAATATTTAATTGATAATAATTTGAATGTCAATTTATTTCTTTCTTTTATCAAAGAAAAGGGCTTTAGCTTGCAAAATTATGAATATTATAATGTAGTTCAAAAATATTATCCTAAAATGAAAAAAGCTGCTGTCGTTAAGCAGACTAATTTATTAGTTGATGAAAACTTCACGTTAAACTCATTGAATAATATTTTTAAAAACGAACTATATTCACTTGATCAATTAATTTCTTTGGCTAATAAGCCAAGTAGTTATTTTCCTGAGGCTAAACCAGAATTTTATCCTAATAATGCTTATGCATTAAGTAATACAAAGCATTATATTGCTGATTATAAGCCTAATGATTTAGTTAAATTAAACAAGGCTTATACTTTAAACAAAAGCAATATTGAGTTAAGTAATGAGGCAAATAAACAATTGATGTTGATGTGTGATAATTTGAAAGTTATTACTGAGCAAGAATGTGGCGGGTTGAAAATTAAATATGGTTATATTTCTTATAAAAACACTAATAAATACACTAAAGAGTTAGCTTTTATTAAACCTGGTCATAATGAATTTCAGTTAGGCAAAACAATTGAATTTAATAAATCAGAGAATTTTAATAAAAATAAACTTTATTTATGGTTGCTTGATAATTCATATCGTTATGGTTTTGTACAACGATATCCAGATGATAAAACTAATCATACTGGAGTTAGTAATCATTATGGAGTTTTTCGTTATGTTGGAGTAAATGAAGCCAAAAATTTAATTCAAAATAATAAAACAATTGAGGAACAAAGGGGGGAATAAAGATGAAAGATTATATTGGAGTAGTTGATTCTGGAGTTGGTGGTTTGGATATTTTAAATTATTTAAAAGCTGACTTGAAACATGAAAATTTCATCTTTATTGCTGATAATATGCATGTTCCTTATGGTGCTAAATCAAAAGAACAATTAGAGCAATATGGAATTGAAATTGCTCAATATTTGGAAAGAAATGGCGTTAAAATGATTATTATTGCTTGC
Source organism: Erysipelotrichaceae bacterium OttesenSCG-928-M19 (assembly GCA_030265585.1). Lineage (GTDB taxonomy): Bacteria > Bacillota_I > Bacilli_A > JAJDGJ01 > JAJDGJ01 > JAJDGJ01. The sequence continues at coordinate 4,021 of JAJDGJ010000023.1, forward strand.
AATACTTTAAGTTTAAACGCCATTGATAAAATGAGAGAGTCTGTTAGTATTCCAATTTATGGAATTGCCCGACCAACCGTTAAAGGTTTTTTGAACCATGATTTAAAAAGTGTTTTATTATTAGCTACTCAAGCAACAATAAACTCAAATCGCTATGTTGAGTTCATTAAGGAGATAGATGATAGTATTATTGTTTACTCACAAGCGGCACCAAAATTAGTTGACTATATTGAGAGTAATAATCTTGCAAATATTAATGATGCTTTAATTGAGTACATTGATAGTTATGCTAGTAAAGTGGAAGCTATTATTCTAGGTTGTACTCATTATCCAATCATCAAAGATCGTATAAAAAAGCTATACCCTAATTTAACTTTATTTGATTCAAGAAAACAAATGGTACAATTAACAAATGAGAAATTAGATTATCATAATATTAGATCATCTAATGAAAAACAAGAAATAATTATTCAAGCTACCGGTTCAATTAAGGCTTTGAGAGAAGCTAGTCAGTTATTTTTTGATTTCAATGGGTATCAAACAATAGAGGGTGGTGTTAATAATGAGTAATAGTTTTTTAGATTATAATTTTTCGCAAGCTATTGATGAAGTTTTGGCTAGTTTAAAATTTGAACAGCCAACTGCTATTCAAAAAGAAATTATTCCTCTTTTAAGACAAAAACAAAATGTTGTTGGTATTTCACAAACTGGAAGTGGTAAAACCCACGCTTTTTTATTGCCACTACTTGAAAAAATCGACTTTGCAAATGAAAAACCCCAAGCTTTAATAATGGTACCAACACGTGAGTTGGCCAATCAAATTTATCAAAATTTAAAGGAATTTATGAAAGCTATACCACAGTTAAAGGTTAGTCTTTTAATTGGTGGTAAAGATTTAGATGAATCTAAAATAATTGCTTCACAGTTAATTATTGGAACACCAGGACGTCTCTTTGATGCGATGACAACTCGTCATGTTTTAAAAGTTGATCAAATAGAGTATTTCGTAATTGATGAGGCTGATATGATTTTTGATGAGAATTTTCTTAAAGATGTTGATAAAATTATGGGCTATTTCAATGATAATGTTTGTTTTTCAATTTTTTCAGCAACAATAACTAAAACAATGCATCCATTTTTAAAAAACTATTTTGAAAATATTAAAATAGTGGAAATTAAAGGTAATAATGAAAATATTGAGCATATTATTATTCCAAGTAAAGGTCAAGATAAATATCAAACATTATTAAAATTGACTAAGGTAATTGATCCTTATTTATGTTTAATATTCGCTAGCAAAAAAGAAGATGTAATTAGGATTAGTGAACAATTAAATAGTGATGGCATAACATGTATTCAATTACATGGTGATTTAAGTGCCCGTGAGAGAACTAAAACATTAAAACGTATTAATAATCTTGAATTTAAATATATTGTCGCTAGTGATATTGCAGCACGTGGTATTGATATTGATGGGGTTTCACATGTAATTTCAATAGATATGCCTAAAGAAATCGAATATTATATTCATCGTTCAGGAAGAACTGGTCGCCATCAATATACGGGAATAAGCTATTTCATTTATGATAATAGTGATGAGAAATCAATTAAGAAGATAGAGCGTAAAGGAATTTCCTTTGCCTATTATGATTTTAGTAAAGATGGCTTAGTATTTGCGGGATTACGAAATCGTGAGCAAAAAACTTTAAAACAAGATTTTGTTAATCCAGAATTACTTGGTAAGTTGAAACCAAAGAAAAAAGAGCAAGTTAAACCTGGATATAAGAAAAAAAGAAAACAAGAATTAGAAAGAATTAGAAAGAAAGCTAAACAACAAGAAATTAGAGAAAAAATAAGAAGACAAAAAAAACAAAGGAAAAATAATAATGAAGATAGCTTTAAGTAGTTTAAACTCAAAGTATTTACATCCTAATGTTGCTTTGCGTATTTTTTCCAGTGAACTTGGTAAAGCAAAGATTGAACATGATTTAATAGAGTTCACCATCAAAGAAAACTTTCAAAAAATTGTTACAAGGTTAAGTAAATATGATATAATAGCTTTTTCATGTTATATCTATAATATTGAAATAATTAAAGAATTAATTTATGAATTGAAGCACCAGCATAATTGTTTAATTATTCTTGGTGGACCTGAAGTCAGTTATTTAAATAAGGATGAATTAAAGAAATTGGAATTTGATTACTTAATATGTAATGAAGGTGAACAAATCTTTTGCAATTTATTAGAGGCAATAATAAATAAAAAAGATTATTTTCATAAAAGCATACTTAAAAAGGATATGCTAAATAATTTTGATTTAACTTGTCATTATGCTGATATTAAATATGTTGAAAAATATGCTAATAACTTTCAAGATATTGATTTTTCAAATCAAATAGTATACTTAGAAACATCGCGTGGCTGCCCCTATCATTGTGCTTATTGTCAAGCATCGTTAGACAATAATGTGCGTAATTTTAGTTTGGAACATGTTTTTAGTAAATTAGATGAGAGTTTAATTAAAAAAGCTAAAATTGTTAAATTATTAGATCGTACTTTTAATTATGATGTTAAACGTACTAATGAAATAATTAATTATATTATTCAAAATGATAATAATTATACAGTTTTTCAATTTGAAATAACTGGTGAATTATTAGCTGATAGTTCAATTGAGTTAATTAATAGTAATGCTCGTCAAGGTTTATTTCGTTTTGAAATTGGCGTGCAATCGACTAATAAAAAAGCTAATCAAGCTATTAGACGCTATCAAGATTTTACCAAATTAAAGACTTTGATTAATAAGCTTGTAAGTGCCAATAAAGTGGTTTTGCATTTAGATTTAATTGCTGGCTTACCACATGAAGATTTAGTAAGTTTTAAAAATACCTTTAATGAAGTTTACTCTTTACAAGCACAAGAAGTTCAAGTTGGCTTTTTAAAACTGTTAAAAGGTACTTATTTAAATGAGTTAGTAGGTAAGTATAAATATCAATTCGCTACTAAAGCACCGTATCAGATTATTCAAAACGAGTTTTTATCAGTGAGTGATTTAGTAATTATTGATGAGATGGAACATGGCTTTAATAACCTTTACAATAAAGAAAAAGCCAAAGAAATTAGTAATTATTTAATTAATAAATATCAAATAGAACCATTTGATTATTATCATACAATAGGTCAAAAACTTATTAGAACAATGCAAATACATGATATTTATCAAATTATCTATCACAGTAGTTATGTTCAAGATGATTATGATGTAATTGAGTTATTTAAAAATTACTATCGTATTAGTAAAAACAAGCCACAGGCTTTAACAAGAGTTAATGATAAAAAAGCAATTTTACACCAACTTATTGCAAGTGAAGGATTAGTGCAAAATGAAGTGTTTAATAATTCAAGTATCGAAAAAATAAATGAAAATAGCTACTTTGTCTATATTTTTAATAAGGGAAGGTACTATATATTGGAAAAGGAAGAAAGATAAATAAATGAAATTTAATGAAATAGTAAAAAACGAAAGTATTATTAAGGCAATTGATAAAATGGGATTTGAAGAAATGATGCCAATCCAGGAAAAGGCAATCCCTTTTGTCTATGAAAAAAAGGATGTTATTGGACATGCCAAGACGGGAACTGGTAAAACAGCTGCTTTTGCGATTCCAATATTAGAATTTGTTAAACCAAAAACAAAGAGTATTCAAGGTTTAATCTTAGTACCAACAAGAGAGTTAGCTAAACAAGTTGCTGATGAAATTAAGCGTTTAGCTTATTATCAAAAAGGAATCAGTATTTGTGAAATATACGGTGGTATCTCATACACAAAACAAAAGGCAGAACTAAAGGCACAACCAACAATTATTGTAGCAACGCCAGGAAGATTAATTGATCTTTTGGAAAGAAATTATTTAACATTGGATAGTATTTCTCATCTAGTTTTAGATGAGGCTGATGAAATGCTATCAATAGGTTTTCAAAAAGAATTAGAAACAATTGTTACTTATTTAAATGATGATCGTCAGACAATGTTGTTCAGTGCAACTTTTAATAAAAATGTTGAAAAAATTGCTAAACAATACTTAACAAACCCAACTAAAATATCCGTTGTTGATGAAGATAAGGTAGCTAATAGTATTGAGCAAAAATATTTATGTGTTAATAATAATGAAAAACAAGCAACTTTGTTAAAACTTTTAAAACTACATCATAATCAATTAATTATGGTTTTTGCAAATACCAAAAAAGAAGTTGATTTATTAGTTAGCTATTTACAGGAAAATAAAATCATGGCTGAAGCAATTCATGGTGATTTAGTACAAAAGATGCGTGAAAATGTTTTAAAGAAATTTAAAGATGGTATTGTTCAGGTCTTAGTCTGCTCTGATGTGGCAGCTAGAGGTTTAGATATCAAGGGTGTTGATGTTATCATAAACGTTGATATTCCTTATGAAAAAGAATATTATGTCCATCGAGTAGGTAGAACAGGACGTGCTAATAGCACAGGGATTGCTTATACTTTAATAAGTGGTAATAAGGAACGTAGAATTAAGCAACTTGCAAAAGAGCTTAAAACTAATATTGAGAAGATGAAGCCAATAACTAATAAAGATATTAAAAAAATTGAACAAAAAGCAATCTTAACAGAAATTGAAGATGCTATTGTAAATAATCAGGATGATCAACTTGAGAGAATTAAGCCTCTTTTAAAGAAAGGTTATGATTTAGATAGTATTTTTAATGGTTTATTAAACTATGTTTTCAAAGAAAATGATATTGAGACAAATGATAATGAATCAGCGCGCTTGTTTGTTAATTTAGGCTCTAAAGATAAGTTTTCAAAAAGAGATTTAGTTAAATTGTTTAATGTTAAAAATGAAAAACTAAAGGACATTGAAGTAATGCAAAATTTTGCTTTTTGTACTCTGGAAAATGTTAATGTAGAACAAAAAATAAAGGAATTAAATAAGAAAAAATTTAATAAAAAGCGTGTTAAAGTAGAATATGCAAATAATTAGTAATTTGATTGAAATTCTTTGTTAGATATTATAAGATAATAATGATAAGGAGGTATGTTATGAAAAAAGTAGCCAAACGAATAGGTATCGCTTTAGCAATCTTGTTAGTAATTTATGGAATTGGTGCTTTTGTCTTTACAAATACAATTATTCCAAACACAAAATTATATAATCAAAAAGTAAGTTCTTATTCTGCCGCTGAATTACAAAAAATTCTAGAAGATGAGAATATTTCATTAAGTGTTAAGGATAAAAGAAAGACTATTAATATACCTTTAAAAACCCTGAATTATTCGATTGAAAACACGAAGACAATTAAAGAAGATATTATAAAAAAACAAAATCAATTTATGTGGCCAATCAGTATTATTGCTGGTCAAAATTTTGAGTTGCTGGAACTTAAGGTAAATGAAAAAGAATTACATAATTGGATTGTTGCTAATAATATTGTTGCTAATAAAGGTTTAACAGAATCTAAAGATGCTTATTTTGAAGTTAATGAAGAAGATGGTAAAGTAACTGTTGTAGATGAGATAGTTGGAGAACAGTTAGATGATATTTTAGTTGAAGAAATTATTTTTAAAAGTTTAAGTAAAGGAACTTTAAAAATAAATTTAAAGAAGGCTATTATTAAGCCAAATATTACGGCTAGTTCATTAAACGATACAATTGAGGAAGTCGAGTATAAGGTTGCCAACAAAATTGAAATAGAAGTAGCCGGTAAAGATTATACGATAATTCCAACTAACAACGATAAGTTAAAATGGTTGACTATAGACTATCAAAATAATGAAATAATTGTTGATAAAAAAGCAATTAAAAACTATTTAAGTAATATAAATCAAGAATTTATTAAAAAAGGTGGCGCAATTGAGACAGTCTATCGAGCTGCTAATGGCAAAAGTACCTTAATCGAAAAAGGTAATGCTGTTTCAGGCGTTGATGAATATGCAGTGACTGCTAAAATATATGATTCTATGAAAAATAATTATCAATTAGTAGAGACAGTCAAAGCTGTTAGTATTTCAAAACCAAAAGTAACTTATGAAGGTCATAAGTCAATCGATAATAATTTTATTGAAGTAAGTATTGCAAAACAAAAAGTATACCTTTATTCAAATGGTAAACTTGTTTTAAGTGCTGATGTAATTACGGGTTTACCAAATGGTGATCGTGATACTCAACCAGGAAAATATACTATAATGTTTAAAGCAACTAACTTTACGATGAGAGGCGCTCAATATGGTTATGATTATGAAGCTAAAGTTAATTACTGGATGCCTTTTGAAGGTGGAGGAGGAATAGGGCTTCATGATGCTCCGTGGCATGCCTATTCACAATTTGGAGGTAATACTTATTTAAGCAATGGTTCGCATGGTTGCATTAATATGCGTTTAGCTGATGCAAGAACTATTTTTAACACAGTAACAACAGGCACAGCTGTTTGGGTTCATTAGGAGGAACGAGAAAATGAGACAATATCTTGATTTAATTGAGCATGTTCTTGAAAATGGTGATTTTAAGACTGATCGTACAGGGACAGGAACTTATTCAACCTTTGGTTATCAAATGCGTTTTGATTTAAGTAAAGGTTTTCCTTTAGTTACAACTAAAAAGACACATTTAAAATCAATTATTCACGAATTATTATGGTTTATTAGTGGTGAAACTAATATCAAATATTTAGTAGATAATAACGTTAGAATTTGGAATGAATGGCCGTATGAAACTTTTAAGAAAACCAAAGACTATAATAATGAGACCTTAGATGAGTTCGTTGAGAAAATAAAAGAAGATGATGAATTCGCAAAAAAACATGGTGACTTGGGTCCTGTTTACGGAAAACAGTGGCGTGATTTTGGTGGTGTTGATCAGATAACTAAATTAATTGATGATTTACATAATAATAAAGACTCACGCCGTCTAATTATTTCTGCTTGGAATCCACCATTAATTAAAGATATGGCTTTACCACCATGTCATTGCTTTATGCAATTTTATGTTAGTAATGATAATAAACTATCGTGTCAATTATATCAAAGAAGTGCTGATATTTTCTTAGGCGTACCTTTTAATATTGCCTCATATGCTTTATTTACAATGATGATTGCTCAAGTATGTGAACTTGAATTAGGTGATTTTGTTCATACTTTAGGTGATGCACATATTTATACAAATCATCTTGATCAAGTAAAGGAACAAATATCTCGCCAACCTTATCCACTACCAAAGATGATTATTAATCCTACAGTTAAATCAATTTTTGATTTTAAATATGATGATTTTGAATTAGTTGATTATCAAGCGCATCCACATATTAAAGGAGCAGTAGCAATTTAATGATTAAACTAATTAATGCTCATGATAGAAATGGTTTAATTGGTAAAGGTAATATAATGCCTTGGCATATTAAAGAGGAACTAGCCTTTTTTAAAGAAGAGACTAGTTCTCATTATTTATTAATGGGACGAAAAACATTTGAAGGTATTAATAAGGTATTACCTAATCGTACTACCTATGTTTTAACTAGAGATAAGTTATATAACTATGATGATGATAATGTAATAGTCATAAATGATGCTCAAAGAGTAATTGACAAGTTTAAAGATAGTGATGAAATTTTATATATTGCCGGTGGCAAAGAAATTTACCAACAATTTTATCAAGTTGCAGATGAATTAATTATTAGTATCATTAAAGATACTTATCAAGGTGATACTTATTTTATTGATATTGACTATTCAAAATATGAATTGATTACTGAGGTTGATTATCCTTTATTTACATTAAAAAGATATAGAAAATACTAATTTTTCGACAGTTAGTATCTTTTTTATTCTAATTGTGAGAATATATTGTGTTTTTTATATTAATATCTTAGAAAAACTTAGGAATTAAGCTTGGAACGTGTTATAATTGTAATGAAAAAAAACAGGAGGATTTACTATATGAATAAAACAGAATTAGTAGCTTATGTAGCTGAAAAATCAAATTTATCAAAGAAAGACGCTCAAGTAGCAGTCGAAGCAGTAATTGATGGAATCTCTTCTTCATTAAAAAAAGGAGATAAAGTATCAATTCCAGGATTTGGATCATTTGATGTTAGAGAAAGAGCAGCTCGTAAAGGTGTTAACCCTGCAACTGGAAAACCAATGGATATTCCAGCATCTAAATCAGTTGGTTTCAAAGTTGGAAAACAATTAAAAGATTCATTAAAATAATTACCCCAAAAAAGTCTTACGACTTTTTTTATTTTGATTAGTTTTAATTTTTTAGTTACTGTGCTATAATATTTAAATGTAGTGTTGAAATGTATTGGGAAGAGAAAGGGATAGAGATAATGAAAAAAGTATACGAATTTGATTTTTGTGGAAAAGACTTAATTATAGAAACAGGAGAAATTGCAAAACAAGCTAATGGTGCTGTTTTAGTTAGATATAATGATACAGTAATTTTATCGACAGCTGTCGCTTCTAAAAACGCTAAGGATATTGATTTTTTTCCATTAACAGTTACCTTTGAAGAAAAGTTATATTCAGTTGGAAAGATTCCAGGTGGATTCTTAAAAAGAGAGGGAAGACCTAGTGAATATGCAACATTAAGTGCTCGTTTAATCGATCGACCTTTAAGACCACTATTTCCAGAAGGGTTTAGAAATGATGTGCAAATTGTCAATACTGTCTTAAGTGCTGATCCTGATGCAAGTCCTGATATGAGTGCTATGTTTGGCTCATCACTTGCCTTATCAATTTCTAATATTCCTTTTGATGGTCCAATAGCAGGTGTTCATGTTGGTCGAGTTGATGGTGAATTAATCATTAATCCAAATGTTGAAGAACAAGAAAAATCAGACATTGAACTAGCTGTTGCAGGTACAAAAGAAGCCATTAATATGGTAGAAGCTGGTGCAAAGCAAGTTAGTGAGGCAGATATGCTAGAAGCTATTATGTTTGGTCATGAGTTTATAAAAAAATTATGTGACTTTCAGCAACAAATAATTGATGAGATTGCTCCAGAGAAAATGGAAGTCGATTTATATGAAATTGATCAAGATATCTTGGCATTCGTAAAGGATTACGCAACTGATAAAATAATAGAAGCTAATAAAATCTTTACTAAAAAAGAAAAGAATGAAGCAAATAATGCGATTATTGATGAATTAGTTGCTATTTACGATGAAAAAGAATATGAAAGTGAAAAGGACTATGAAAAGACAATCAAACAAGTTAAAGAAGCTTTTCATGATGTTTTAAAAGAACATGTCAGACAACAAATTACAGTTGAAAAAATAAGACCTGATGGACGTAATAAAGATACTATTAGACCATTGGACTCTCAAATTGACTTATTACCACGTGTTCATGGTAGTGCGATGTTTACGCGTGGGGAAACTCAATGTATTAGTGTAACAACACTAGGTGCTCTAAATGAGTATCAAATATTAGATGGGATTAGTGATGAAGATCAAAAGCGTTTCATGTTACACTATAATTTCCCTCCTTATTCAGTCGGTGAAACAGGTCGTATGGGTGCACCTGGACGTCGTGAAATTGGTCATGGTGCTTTAGGAGAAAGAGCCTTACTTCAAGTTATGCCAGACGATGTAGAATTCCCATATACAGTTAGAGTTGTTAGTGAAATTGTGGAATCAAATGGTTCAACTTCACAAGCAAGTATTTGTGCTGGAACAATGTCATTAATGGCTGCTGGAGTTCCAATTAAGGCACCTGTAGCAGGAATTGCGATGGGATTAATCAAAAAGGATGAAGACTATACTATTTTAAGTGATATTCAAGGTTTAGAAGATCATTTAGGTGATATGGACTTTAAAGTTGCTGGAACAAAAGATGGTATTACTGCTTTACAAATGGATATTAAAATAACAGGGATAACTAAAGATATTTTAGAGGAAGCTTTAGCCCAAGCAAAAATTGGGCGCCAACATATTCTAGAAAATATGCTTGCAACAATTAATGAACCACGCGCTGATGTTAGTCAATATGCACCAAAGATGGATACATTTATGATTGATCCAGAAAAAATAAGAGATGTTATTGGTCGTGGTGGAGAAATGATTAATAAAATTATTGAGGAATCTAATGATGTTAAAATAGATATTGAAGATGATGGAAAAGTAGTTATTTACCATAGTGATCGTGAGTCAATTAATAAAGCTAAAGAGATTATTTTAGGTATTGTCAAAGAGGCTCAAGTTGGTGAAATCTATGATGCTAAGGTAGTTAGGTTAGAAAAATTTGGTGCTTTTGTAGAATTGTTTGAAGGTACTGATGCTTTATTACATATTTCAAAAGTAGCACATGAACGTGTTGAAAAAATTGAGGATGTCTTAAAACTTGGCGATAAAATTAAAGTTAAAGTTATGGAAATAGATGATAAGGGTAGAGTAAATGTGTCGGCTAAAGCGCTAATTGAAAAACCTAAGACAGTAGAAAAAGAATCAGAAAAAAAGGAAGATAAGTAGTGAAAATCTATTTTGTTAGACATGGTATAACACAAGGTAATGTTGAAAGAAAATATAATGGTATTATTGATGAGCCATTACATCAACAAGGCATTGAAGATCTAAAGGAAAAAAGAGATATCTATAAAGATATTCAATTTGATTATTGTTACTGTTCTCCTTTAAAAAGATGCCAACAAAGTTTAGATATTTTATTTCCACAACAGAAAGTTGATGAATTGCGCGATGATTTAATAGAGATGAATTTCGGTGATTGGGCTGGAATAACTTATGAACAAAAAATTAAGGATTTATTTGAACAAGGTTATACTTGGGATGATTTTGTCGATCCAGAGAATGGTGAAACATATGAAAGTCTTTTTACAAGGACAACTAATTTTTTAACAGAAGTCTTAGAAAAACATGATAATAATGCCACAATCTTAGTTATGTGTCATGGTTTAGTTATTGCTTCAATTATGAAAAAACATTATTTAGTAAATGACAATATGTATAGTTTATCTCCGGATAATGGTTTAGGCTATATTGTTGATACAACTGATAATAGTATTGAAAAGATAAGCTTTGAGTAGTAAGTTTGACTTACTACTTTTATTTAGCATGCTTATTTGATATAATAAGTAGTCGTGAGGTGAAACAATGAAGTTAATAAGTATTAATAAAAAAGCTAAATTTGATTATTTCTTACTTGATAAATTTGAAGCGGGACTCGTTTTAAAAGGTACTGAAATAAAATCAATTAGAAAAAATGGTCTAAATCTAAAAGATTCTTATGTTCGAATAAAAAATAATGAAGCTTATCTAATTAATCTTCATATTTCACATTATGATCATGGAAATCAGTTTAATCACGATGAAACAAGAGAGCGTAAGTTATTACTCCATAAAAGAGAAATACGAAAGCTTAACCAAGAGAGTAAGGAGAGAAGTCTTACTATTGTACCAACAAGAATTTATTTTGACAGAGGTTTTGTTAAGGTTGAGATAGCTTTAGCTCAAGGGAAAAAGAATTATGATAAAAGAGAAGTCGAAAAACAACGAGATGCTAATCGTGAGATTTTAAAACATCTCAAAAATTACTAGGGGCCGTCATGGTTTCGACAGGATAAAGTTTAGTTAGAAAGTCAGTCCAGTGGTGAGGTAATCACTATTTCGAAAATAATCGGAAACAATCAAAATTATTCATACGCTGCATAATACCTAAAAACTGGTTAGCAGCCAATTATAGGCGATTTGTCTAGAGTCAAATATAATTGCAATTTATCTAGATGCGCTATTTATTTGATCAAACTAAATAGTTTAATTTAAGATCTATAAATAATTAGTTTTTGTTTACTTTTACTTTTTATTTGAACATATAAAAGTATTCTAAACTGTAAATCTTCTAACACGGGACTTATTTTGGACAGGGGTTCGACTCCCCTCGGCTCCACCATAAAACGTTAAAAGCCTTATTTAAAGGCTTTTTATTATATTTTATTTTAATTATTGCCACTTTATCGCCACAAAAAAAATATATATATTTATATTATTATTATTGCTAAAATGTTTTAGGGTTTATTCGGTTAATACACGTTTTGAAAGTAATAAGAACAACTCCTCGGCTCCACCATAGTTATAGTGACGATCACACATTTAAGGTGTATTTACACTAAATAGATTTGGTGTCGTTTTTGATAAAAGTTGAGCTTCACTTTAATTAATAAGTAAAGTTTTTTATAATAACTATTGGCGTATAATAATTTTATTTTTTTATCATAAAAGTTATAAATAGATTTGACATAATTATTTTTGAGTTTTATAATTAAAGTGTATTA
>JAJDGJ010000024.1 GCA_030265585.1 Erysipelotrichaceae bacterium OttesenSCG-928-M19
ACCATTTATATGGACGTTATATATTGCAAATAGATGATGCTTTATATAATTATGATGCTAGAAATTATTCAAATTATTTAATTAGAAGTGCCGGAATTCAAAACATTGATTGGGTGCTTAAAAATACTGCTGTATTACATTTTTGTGGAAAGAGTAAGCCATGGAATAGTTCTTATGTATACCGCTTTGGTATTTTATATAAACATTATCTTAATTTAGCAAGTAAACAATAATAAAAATAACAACCTCTGTTGAAGTTGTTACTATATTTATTTATTTAATTCAATAATTCTATCTAACATTGCTTTGGCATTACCTGGTGCTTTAACTTTGCGATATTCTTCAATTATATTAGCATCTTCATCAAGAATAAAGGATGAGCGTTCAATACCAAAAGCTGTTTTACCAAACATTGTTTTTTCTTTAATTACATCAAAGGCTTTACATAGTTTTTCTTCACTATCACTTAAAAGTAAAATATTTAAGTCTTTACTTTCTATAAACTTATGATGTGAAGCTATACTATCACGACTAACACCAATTACAATAGCATTGTTCTTTTCAAACTCATCTTTATACATTGTATATTCTTGTGCTTGTGTTGAACAACCTGGTGTATTATCTTTTGGATAAAAGAATAATACTATTTTTTTCTTAAAATCTTTTAAAGCATACGATTTACCATCTGTTGCTTCTAAAACGATATCTTGATAATTCATTTTTTTCATCTCCTTAAATTGATTATATAATAAAAATAGTATTTAGTGAAATAATATGTCTTTTGTAAGTATTAAGTACATAAATGCATATTGATAAGCTTATTTTAGTAAGTAGGCTATAATATAAGAAACGGAGGTTTTATTATGAAAAAAAGAAATGTTAAAAAAGTTGTTCAAGGTAAACAAACAGTAGATGGTGCTGGAGTTCATTTAACTAGAGTGTTATCTCGTGGTGATATTTATGATTTTGATCCATTTTTGATGTTAGATTCCTTTGATTCTAAAAATCCTAGTGATTATTTACAGGGCTTTCCTTGGCATCCACATCGTGGAATTGAAACAGTTACTTATTTGATTTCAGGTTCAATGGAACATCAAGACAGTATTGGAAATAAAGGCCTTATTAAACCAGGTGGTAGTCAATGGATGGTTGCTGGTAGTGGTGTTCAACACCAGGAAATGCCACAAGATAGTGAGCATATGTTAGGTTTTCAATTATGGATAAACTTACCTAAAAAAGATAAGATGACAACTCCTGCCTACAATGATTTACAATTAAACCAAGATATTAAGACAGTAAAAGAGACTAATGCAGTTATTAATGTAATTTCAGGTGAATATCAAGGTGTGCAAGGTTTTACACCTAGTTATGTTCAAGCGACTATTTTAGATGTTAGCTTAGAAAATAATGAAACATTTAAGTATGAAGTAAGTAATGATAAAAATGTTTTTGTTTTCTTGATTAATGACAATGCCATTATTAATGAAATTGAATATCAAGAAAAATCAGCAATTTTATTTGATGAAGGTGATTATATTGAAGTTAAGACTTCTTCTGATAAAGATGCACGTTTTATCATCTTTAGTGCTCAACCACTTAAAGAACCAATTGCATGGGCAGGACCAATTGTTATGAATACTGATGAAGAAATAAGCGAAACTTTTAGAGAGTTAGAAAATAATACTTTTTTAAAACATCAATAATATAATCATTTGAATTATTATATATTTAGTGTAGAATAAGACTAACTAGTAAGATAGTTGGTCTTTTTATTTAGGAGGGATATGATGAATAAGATAATAGAATGCAGCAAGCCTAGTGATGATTTAGTTACTGAATTAATGTCAATCTGGTTTAATGCGGTTAAAACAACCCATCATTTTCTAAGTGATGAAGAAATTAATAAATTACATAATGATGTTAAAGTAGCTATGAAAGAAGTTGATCATCTTTTTGTCTATACAATTGAAGATCAGAACGCTGGTTTTATTGGTATAAATAGTGATAAAGTTGAAATGATTTTTGTGAGTGATAAGTTTCAAAAAAAAGGTGTTGGTTCAAAGTTAATGAACTATGTCATAGAGAATTATCAAATTAAATATATTGATGTTAACAAGGAAAATGAAGTAGCGTATAAATTTTATCAACACTTAGGTTTTGAAATTTTAAAGAAATCTGAATTTGATAAATATGGTAATCCTTTTCCTGTTTATCATTTAATTAAGCATTAAATAATAAAAAGAGGTGATCCTGATGAAGCGTTGCATTGTAGTTACTGGAATAGTTGCAATTAAATATTAGAATATAGGAGGCATTAAAATGACTATTCCAGAAGTCAAACTTTATCCGCGTTCAATGGATAAAGAAACAATTTATTTAAGAAATGTAATTACTAACCCTAATATAATAGTTGGTGAATATACAATTTATAATGATTTTATCAATGATCCAAGACAATTTAAAAAAAATAATGTATTATATCATTATCCAATAAACAATGATAGATTAATTATTGGTAAATTTTCTTCAATAGCCTGTGGTGCTAAATTCATCTTTAATAGTGCAAATCACACTTTATCATCTTTAGCAACTTATCCATTTCCAATTTTCTATGAGGAATGGGATTTAGCAATTAGTGCTATTACAAATGCTTGGGATCATCATGGTGATATTGTAATCGGTAACGATGTTTGGATTGGTTATGAAGCAATTACCATGGCTGGAGTAACAATAGGAGATGGAGCTATTGTTGGTAGTAGAGCAGTAGTAACTAAAGATGTTGGTGCCTATGAAATTGTTGTTGGAGTACCTGCCAAACCAATTAGAAAACGTTTTTCAAATGAGACAATAAGTGCTCTGCTTGAAATTAAGTGGTGGAACTGGTCTTTTAATAAAATTAAGAATAATATTAAAGACATTCAAGCAGGTAATTTAGAGTATTTAAAAAAGATTTGACATTGCATAAAATACTTGCTAGAATTAGTTCAAGTAAAAGAGGGATATCATGATAATTAAGGATTTATTTTATAGATAAGATTGAGAATAGATGGAAATCATGCTATTGTAGTTAAAAGTGCATTAAAATAGATGATTTCATCTATTTTTTTATTTGATATTCTTTATGCATTTCAAAAATAATGATACAATATTACACAGAGAGGATGATAGTATGTTAGATAAGTTAAAACTTGAGATTATTGATAAAGTAAATGACGTTAATAATTTAGAAGAGTTAAAGCAAGTTAAAGTTGAGACACTTGGTAAAAAAGGTGCAATTACTCAATTAACAAAGACAATGAAAGACAAAAGTGAAGAGGAAAAGAAAACTTTTGGTAAGCAATTGCATGAACTAAAAGAATATACTAATATTATTTTGGATCAAAAAGAAAAATTTTTACTTAAACAAAAAATAAAAGCAGATATTGAAGCAGAAAAGATTGATATCTTTTTACCTGGTTATGAGTTTGCTGCAGGATTATATCATCCTTTAACTTTAGTAACTAAAGAGATTGAGGATTTCTTTAGCTCATTAGGTTATAGTATTAATGAAGGTAATGAAGTTGAGGAAGATAAGTATAATTTTGAAATGTTGAACATCCCTAAGGATCATCCTGCACGTGATATGCAAGATACCTTTTATTTTAATGCTGAAGAGTTACTTCGTACTCATACTTCTCCAGTGCAAGTTCGTACAATGGAAAATAATGATGATAAAACAACTCCAGTACGTATGATTTGTCCTGGTAAGGTTTATCGACGTGATGAAGATGATGCAACCCATTCACATCAATTTATGCAAGTTGAAGGTTTAGTGGTTGATAAAAATATTTCTCTAGCTGATTTAAAAGGAACTTTGGAGTTGTTCGCTAAAAAAATGTTTGGTGATAATACTAAAGTTAGATTTCGTCCTAGTTATTTCCCTTTTACTGAACCATCAGTAGAAGTTGATTTAACATGTCATATTTGTAAAGGAAAGGGTTGTAGTGTTTGTAAAAACACTGGTTGGATAGAGATACTTGGTGCAGGACAAGTACATCCAAATGTGATTGAAGCAGCTGGCTATGATCCTAATATTTATCAAGGATTTGCCTTTGGTTTAGGAATTGAGCGTGTAGCAATGCTAAAATATGGTATTGATGATATTAGACATTTATATAATAATAACCTGGGATTTTTAAACCAGTTTAATAAAGTGAAATAAGGAGGAAGTAAAATGATTGTAAGTTATAAAACACTAGGTAAATATGTTGATTTAAGTACTACTTCTCCTTATGAATTAGCTGATTTATTGACTAATGCTGGTTTAGAAGTTGAACAAGTAAAGCCATTTGCTCAAGGAAGTGATTTAGTAATTGGTTATGTCGTAGATGCCTATAAACATCCTAATAGTGATAAGTTAACTGTTTGTATTGTAGATGTTAAAGATGAAACTTTACAAATTTGTTGTGGAGCAGCTAATGTAGGTAAGGATATGTATGTAATTGTGGCTAAACCTGGTTGTGAAATGGATTATGCTAAAGTACCTGTAATTAAGAAAGTGGAATTAGCTGGTGTTGAATCAAATGGAATGATTTGTTCTTTGTTAGAATTAGGAATTCCAGAGAAATTTCAAACACAAGAACAAATTAATGGTATTGAAGTATTAGATAAAGAATATCCTATTGGAGCAGAAGCTTTAAGTACACTTGGTTTTGATGATTATATTCTTGATATAGCCTTAACACCAAATCGTAGTGATATTTATAGTATTTATGCATTAGCTATTGAAGTGGCTGCATTATTAAAACAACAAGTTAAAGAAATACCAATGAAAGTTGAAAATGCTAAAGAAGGTAGTTATCGAATAAAAATTGAAAGTGACGATTGTCAAGCTTATTGTCTTTATGAGTTTAATAATATTAATTCGCAAGAAAGTACAAATGAAATAAAAAATGAATTAATGGCTCTTGGTTTTAAACCACGTTTTAATATTGTCGATATTGGTAATATAGGTATGGTTATTTCTGGTAATCCAGTTCATACTTTTGATGCTGATAAATTAAAATCTAAAGAATTTGTTATTAAGAAAGGTTTAGAAATTCCTGATTTTCTAGCTTTGGATGATAAAGTATATCAAATTACTAAGGATGACTTATTAATTACAAATGGTGGTGAGGTAGTTGCAATAGCAGGTGTTATTGGCTCAAAGTCTTCCTGCATTGATGAAAACACTAAGAATGTTGTTGTTGAAACAGCAGATTTCTCTCATGTCAGTATCAGAAATACTGCTCGTCGATTAGATTTATTCAGTGAAGCAAGTACAAGATTTTCTAAAATTACTAATCCATATACATTAGAGTTTCCAGTTCGATTATTTATGGATGAATTAAATTTAGAGTGTCAAGGAGCTAACATTGTTGGTTTAAAGCAATATCAAGCTCAAGCTATTGAATTAACACATTCTAAAATTGAAAAGGTATTAGGAATCAAAATACCATTAGATAGTTGTGTAGAAATTTTAGAAAGTTTATCATTTAAAGTTGAAGAAAACTCTAATACTATTACTGTTTATCCACCAAGTTATCGTAAGGATGTCGAATTAGATGTTGATGTTATTGAGGAGATTATTAGAGTCTATGGTTATGATAATATTGAGGCGACATTACCTTTACAAGAAATTATTTATCATAAACTAACACCATTACAAGAGATGGTTAGAGAGTCTAAAGATATTTTAGTAGGACTAGGTCTACAAGAAATAGTTACTTATCAATTAAATAGTAAAGAAAATTTAGATTTATTTAGTGATGATGATAATTATAAGGAATTACTTAATCCTATTAGTGAAGATCGTAAATATTTTAGGAATCAATTACTATCTAATATGATTAATACTATTCAATATAATAATTCATATCAACATCCTAATTTAGCTTTATTTGAAATTAGTGATGTTTATCTAGCAGATAGAGAAGATACTCATTTAGCTTTTGGTTTAACAGGACTATTTGAGGATAATACTTGGTTGCAGCAAATCAAGAAAGCTGATTTTTACTTATTAAAGGGAATCATTTTTAATTGGTTGGAGCGCTTAGGATTTTCTTATGGTCGTGTTTTAATTAAACCAGTTGAAGATGATCATAAGTATCTTCATCCAACAAGAGCTGCTTATTTAACGATTAATAATAAAGTATTTGGTGTTTTTGGTCAAGTCCATCCTGCATTAGCACAACAATTAAAATTGAAGGAAACTTATCTGGGTAGTATTGATTTAACTCAGCTTGCTAATAATGTAGGTCGAATTAATAAATTTGAAGGTTTAAGTTTATATCCTAGTGTAAGTCGTGATTTATCATTAGTTATTCCAAATGATGTTGATGCTTCACAAATTACAAGACTTGCTAAAACAGGTAATAATAAATTAGTTAAAGATGTCAAGATATTTGATGTTTATTATGGTAATAATATTGAAGAGAACCATTATTCAATGTCAATTTCATTAACTATATGTGATGATAAAAAAACATTAGATGATAATACAATTAATGAAGTTGTTACTAATATTATTAATGTCTTTGAGAAAAAATTGAAAGTTAAACTTAGACAATAAGAAAAATAGCTATGATTAATAATAATCAATAGCTATTTTTTTATACTTCAAGCCATTCTTCTTTTTTTAAATAGGGGTTTAGTTTATTTATTTTATCAATATACAAGATACCATCAAGATGATCCATTTCATGTTGGAGAACAATAGCCATATAACCAGTTAACTCAATTGTTTCAGTGCTATTTGTAAAGAAATTATAAGCCTCAACTTTAATATGATAATGTCGTGGTACAATACCATCATATTTTCCTGTTTCGACTGATAGACAACCTTCACCATTGGCTAGATATGCCATTTGTTCTGATTGATAAATATATTTTGGATTAGCAAGCATATACTTATGTTGTTTATTATTCTCATCAAGTACTTTGATAGCAAGCAATCTTTTAGCATATCCAATTTGGATAGCGGCAATGCCAACAGCTGCTCTAATATTATACTTTTTAGCATACTCAGGATCTTGTGAATTACTAACATGATTATAGAGAATTCTAAGTAAATTACGATCATCTTTACTTAAAGGTAGTGTTACTTCTTGAGATACTTGTTTTAAAATCTCATTTGGCTCAATAATAATATCTTCATTTTTAATATGTTTTTGTTTTAATACTTTATTCAAAACCTTCACCTCATCAAAATTATATCATACTTTTGTGTCTGATGCTTTTATTTTGTCTTAAAATAATGTAAAATATAAGAGTGAGAAAAAAGGAATGATATGATTGAAAAATATTAAAACAACAAAATATGACAGAAGATTATTTTTTGCCGTTATGTTGTTAACTATCTTTGGTTATATAATGGTTATTAGTGCCCATGCTAATGTTTGGATAACTTATGGTGCTGGTGTTTTTGCATTTGAAATTGCCAAAATCACTGTTTTTTTGTTAGTTGGCTTTGTCTTAATGAATCGTATTAGGGTAATATTTGATTTAGGTAGAGTTATGAAATCGATTAAGATTATCTTCTTTATTGTTGCTTTAATGATGCTAGCAACCTTGTTATTCCCAGCCCAATATGGTGCTCAAGCTTGGATTAGAATTCCTGGTATGACCTTACAACCGGTTGAGTTTCTAAAGATTACCTTAATTTTGTATTTTGCTTATCATTTTGGACGTTTTTATCAAACAAAAGCTAAAGTAAGTCAAATTATTCGAGCTCCTTTAGTTGTTTTAATTATATCATTTGGTTTTGTCTTTTTTATCCAAAACGATTTAGGTTCTGCGATGATTTTAGCTATTATTGCTTTATGTATCTATTTAGCTATTCCAGAAAAAAAATATAATTCTTCTAAATTAATTATTTGTTTAGGAATTGTGGCTGTAATTGTGCTTTTCTATATTTTTGGATCGCAACTTAGTGATTGGATTTATCAATTACCTAATGATTATCCATTTAAAGCCCAACTATTACGAATTGCTATCTTATTTAATCCTTTACATGATGTTTACAACTCTGGTTATCAATTAACGAACTCTTTGGTTGCTCTTGTTCAATCAGGACCTTTTGGTATGGGGTTTGGTAATTCTGATACTAAATTCCTTGTTCCTGAACCATATAATGATGCTATCTTAGCCGTCATTGCTGAAGAAACAGGGCTTATTGGAATTGGTTTGGTTTTTGGTTTATATATTTATATCATTTCACGTTTATTGAGCTATGCTAAGATGTCGAAAATATTAATTTATGATCGTTTAATTTTAATTGGTATCGCTAGTTTTTTTATGGCACAATTTTTTGTTAATGTTGGTGGAATGGTTGGTTTAATTCCAATGACTGGAGTTACTTTGTTATTCATTTCAAGTGGTGGCTCTTCAATTATAACGGCCTTCATTACAATCGGAATAGCACAAGGTGTCATTAAGAGGTATATTAAATGATTGAACAGGATTTATATATTGAAATACTTGAGTTATTTGATTTACTAAAAGAAGAAGCTTGTTTTAGAGAGTTTAAAAGATTAGAAGCCATGTTATTAAATAATCATGAACTAACTAATTTAATTAATGAATATAATGACTTAATTGATTCTCTTGCTAAGCTTGATTATCAGCCTTATATTGATGAACAACAATTAAAAATCGATAATATTTATATTAAATTGCAACAAAATGATGATTATCAAAGGTATCTAGTTATGTATGAAGAGTGTAATCAAAGATTAAATTATATTGCTAGTATTATTTTTAAAGATATTGTAAATGTAGGTGAGGTTTATGAATGTAGTAAGAGGTAAGTATCGTGGTTTGAAATTAGCTACTTTAAAAAACACTAAAACAAGACCTACATCCACAAAAGCTAAGGAAGCGATTTTCAGTATGTTAAATAATCATATCGCTGACGTTAGCGTTTTAGATTTATTTGCAGGTAGTGGCTCTTTAGGTATTGAAGCCTTATCTAATGGTGCTCTTAGAGTAGACTTTTTTGATAAAAATTATGAGGCTATTTCGATTATCAAAGAAAATTGTGCTAAACTACATGATGAAGATTATACGATTACAAAAATGGCTTATCAACAAGCTTTGGCAATGATGGTTGAAAATAATAAATCTTACGACTTAATCTTTCTGGATCCACCTTATGATTTTAGAATTATTAATGATTTATTAAAATTCATTATTACTAACAATTTAATAACTAATAATGGTATAATTGTTTGTGAATTGAGTTTAGATGAAGAAATCTTGGATGAAGTTATTGATTATGAAAAGTATAAAGATAAAAAATATAGTAGTTCAAGAATAGTGATGTATAGGAGAAGATAAAATGAAAATAGCTTTATATCCAGGATCATTTGATCCAATTACTAATGGGCATTTTGATATTATTATGCGTGCAAGCAAACTATTTGATAAGGTTTATGTTACTGTCTTAGATAATCCTTTAAAAAAGACTCTTTTTAGTGTAAAAGAGCGTACTGAGCTAATTAAAGAAGTTGTTAAAGGAATTGATAATATTGAAGTTACTAGCTCAAGTAATTTAACAGTTGACTATGCTAAAGAGATAAATGCTAAATTTATTGTTCGTGGTCTACGTGCTACATCAGATTTTGAGTATGAATTGAATATTTTTGCAACTAATAACCATCTTGATGCTAGTATTGATACTGTCTTTTTGATGACGAGATTAGAAAACTCTTTTATTTCATCAAGTGGAATTAAAGAGATGGTATATTATAATGCAACAGTTAAAGGTTTAGTTGCGGATGTAGTTGAACAAGCATTAATAGAAAAATATCGATATATTAAGGATGATGAACATTGTATTTAAAAAGAATTGAAGCTATTGGTTTTAAATCATTTGCTAATAAGATAGATATTTCTTTTACTGCTGGAATTAATGGCATTGTTGGCCCTAATGGTTGTGGTAAGTCAAATATAATTGATGCTATAAAATGGGTTTTAGGCGAACAATCAACTAAAAATTTGCGTGCGAGTGGTATGAGTGATGTTATTTTTGCTGGTAGTGAAGACTATAAGAAACAAAATTTTGCTCAAGTTTCGTTGATTTTTGATAATAGTGATCGTATTTTAAATATTGATTATGAAGAGGTTGAGATTACACGCCGTCTTTTTCGTAGTGGTGAATCAGAATATTTGATTAATAAAACAGACTGTCGTCTTAAAGATATTTTAGAACTTATTGCAGATACTGGTCTTGGTAAAGATAGTTTATCAATGATTTCTCAGGGGGCAATATCAAATTTTGCACACGCTAAACCTATTGAGCGAAGAGCTATTTTTGAAGAAGCTGCTGGAGTTGCAAAATATAAAAAGAAAAAAAATGAATCATTAAGAAAATTAGAGCGTACCAATGATAATTTAATTAGAATTGGTGACATAATAGCAGAATTGGAAGCTCAATTAGAACCTTTGCGTTTACAAGCTAATAAAGCGAAAAAGTTTTTAGAAAAAGATGAGCGTTTAAAAAAGATTGAAGTAACTGTTATTGTTCATGAAGTCAATCGTTTAGAAATTGAAATTAATAAAGCTAAGAAAAGACTTACAGAAATTAATGAAGAGTTAGTTTCAAGTGATACTCAATTATTATTTGATGAAGGTAAAGTCAATCAATTAAAAGAGAATTTAAAGAAATATGATAACGAGATTAATAATTTACAATTGGCATTAATCGAAAAAACTGATTTAATTTCATCATTAGAAAAGCAAAAGTCAGAGGAAGAATATCGTCAACATAATGACAAGTCAAAAGAATATGTTGAATCATTAGTCATTAAATTAAATGATCTAAGCTTTGAAATAAGTGGAATATCTAATAATCTTAAGACTCTTATTAGTGAGGGTGATGATTTAAAGGCTGATTATAGTAAGTTTAAAAATCAGTATGATCAAGCAAATCAAGAAATTATAAGAAAGCAACAAATTAAGCAAAACTATCAAAGTAAAAAAGATGTTTTACAAAATACAATAGAGAATAAATCAAATTTATTTGCTGGTGTTAAAGCTATTGTTGATGCCAAAAATAGTTTAAGTGGTATCATTGGTTTAGTAAGTGATTTATTTGAAGTGGAGCAAGAATATCAAGAAGCTATCTCCAAAGCAATCGCAAATAATTTACAAAATATTGTAGTTGAGACTAATGATGATGCTAAAGATGCAGTTAGTTTCTTAAAGAATAATAAAGCTGGTCGCGCTACTTTTATTCCTCTAGAAACGATTAAACCTCGTTATCTTAATGATAATGATCTTTATCTTGCACAAAACACAGAAGGATTTATTGATATTGCAACTAATTTAGTAAGTTATGATGAAGCTTATCAAGATGTTTTTGCTTATCTTTTAAATAATACTTTAGTATGTGATGAAATTTCAAACGCTATTAAGTTAGCAAAAGCTACTAATAATCGCTATCGTATTATTACTTTAGATGGTGAGGTTATTAGTGTTGGTGGGTTAATTACCGGTGGTCGTAATAAAAATGAACGTGGTAACTTACTTACGATAAAGAAAGATTTAGAGAAAATTGAAAACTATCTAATTAAAATAACACAAGAAATTAACGATGATACTAATAGTTTATATGAACATGAGCAACTCTTAAACAATTTACGAAATAAAATTAATCAACAAAATATTAGTATTGCAAAAGTAGAAGAAAATCTTGCTAATAGACAATATCAATTAGCTGATATGAAAAATGAATATCAATCGCTAACTGATGAAGAGTTTCAAGAGAATAGTGATGCTAAGCCTCGAGGAATTACTGTTAAATTAAATGAAGCAATTTTAGAAAGAGAGCGTATTTTAGCAAGTCTAAAAACAGCTCGTGAGACACATTATGAAATTAATAAGGATTTAGAGGTTCTAGAGCTACAACTTCGTGAAAATCGTGCTTTAATTAGCAGTTTAAAAGAAGAACATTCTAGTGTTAATTTAAGTAATAATACTAATGAAATAGAATTAAAAAACATGCTTGATCGTTTAGCAAATGAGTATCAATTAACAATTGATAATGCAAAAAATCAATTAGTTATTGAATTAGATTTAGCACTTGCTAAAGATGAAGTTGCGCAATTAAAAAGACAAATTAAAAATTTAGGAATCGTTAATCTTTTAGCGATTGATGAATATGAAAATGTTAGTGAACGTTTTGAAAAATTATCAGCCCAAAGAAATGATTTAGAACAAGCACGTTCTGAGATTTTAGCGATTATTAATGATACTGATAAAATAATGATTGAACGTTTTTCAAAAACGATTGATGATATAAATATTGAACTACCTAAAACCTTTAAGAAAATGTTTGGTGGTGGAAAAGCATATTTAGAATATACTGATCCTAGTGATATCCTAGAAACTGGAATTGAAATAATCGCTTCACCTCCTGGTAAATCAGTGCAAAATTTAACATTATTTTCTGGTGGTGAAAAAGCTTTAATTGCATTATCAGTTTTATTTGCAATTTTAAAAGCACGACCAATTCCATTATGTATTCTTGATGAAGTAGAAGCTGCTTTAGATCAAGCTAACGTTGAACGTTTTGCTAAGTTTCTAAAAGATTTTACAGCAGCCACTCAATTCATTGTAATTACTCATCGTCCAGGTACAATGGAACAATGTGATGTTTTATATGGCGTTACGATGCAAGAAAAAGGTGTTACTAAAATGATTGGTGTTCATTTAGAGGAAGCGAAAGATTTAGTGGCAAAGGAGTGAGATAATGGCTGAAAACAAAGGATTTTTTAAAAAAATTAGTGAAGCAGTATTAGGGAAAAGTGCCCAAGCTAACGATAAATACGTTGCAGGCTTAGATAAATCACGTAAAAGCTTTACTGATCATATTAATGATTTAGCAGCTCGTTATCGTGAAATAGATGAGGATTATTTTGAAGAGTTAGAAAATGCTTTAATTATGGCAGATGTTGGTGTTAATATGGTTATGAGTATTGTTGATGAAATTCGAAAAGAAGTTCGTCTTCAAAATATTACTAACCCTAAAGATATTAATGATTTGATTGTTGATAAAATGTTTGTTATTTATGCTAATCAAGGTTTTATGTCAACAAAGTTAAATGTTGAGAATGAAGGTTTGAATGTTATTTTAATGGTTGGTGTTAATGGTGTTGGCAAAACAACAACAATTTCTAAACTTGCTAATTTATTAAAAAAAGATGGTAAAAAGGTTATGTTTGCTGCAGGGGATACTTTTAGAGCAGGAGCGATTAATCAATTAGCTGAATGGGCGAAGCGTTTAGAAGTGCCAATTGTTAAAAAAGAAGAAAATAGTGATCCCTCAGCTGTTATTTATGAGGCTATTCAAGAAGCTAAAAATCAAGACATTGATGTTTTAATTTGTGATACTGCTGGTCGTTTAGAAAATAAAGTAAATTTAATGAATGAATTAGATAAAATCAAGCGTGTTATTCAAAAAGAAATTCCTGATGGTCCGCATGAAACTTTATTAGTTATTGATGCGACAACAGGTCAAAATGGTGTTGCCCAAGCAAGTAATTTTAAGGATGTTGCTGATGTTACGGGTATTATTTTATCTAAGATGGATGGAAGTGCTAAAGGTGGTATTGTTTTAGCAATTAAGGAACTGATTGATATTCCTGTCAAATACTTAACTGTGGGAGAACAAATTGATGATATTGAGGAATTTGATTTAGAAGAATATATTTATTCTTTATGTAAGGATCTTTTTAATGAATAGACTAGAAAACATTAATTATCTTCATCTGTTATACGATGCATATGGAGTGTTATTAACAAAAAAGCAACAAGATTATTTTGAAATGTACTATTTTGAAGATTTATCTCTAGCTGAGATTGCTGAAAATCTCAATGTATCACGTAATGCCATTCATAATAATTTACAAGCTACGCTTTCTCATTTGCATAATTATGAGAGTAAATTAGGAATAATTAAAAAAGAAAGAGATTTAAATAATTATCTTGATGACTTAGTTTATCAAGGTAAGATTACAAACGAAGATTTATCTAATATTAATAAAATATTTAATGGAGTTGATGAGAGTGGAGAAAACATTAATTAGCAACTTAAAAGATGATTATGATCTCTATATTGAAGACTTAAGAAAATTTATGCAAATTGCTTCTGTAGCTAATAATAAAGAAAAGGTTATTCATGCTTTAAATTATTTAATTGATTTAGCTGAAGACTTTGGTCTTGCTGCTGAAGTAGTTTGTGATAATCAAATTGGTATTATTGAATATGGACAAGGTCAAGAAGTCTGTGGTGTTTTATGTCATGTTGATGTTGTTGATGCTAATTCAGAGGAATGGCAATATGATCCTTTTGATTTAACAATTGTTGATGATATTATGTATGGTCGTGGCATTGTTGATGGTAAAGGGGTTTGTTTGTTAATTCTTTATATTTTAAAGCATTTCAAAGAAAATAATATCCAAACTAAACATAAAATTCGTATGATTATTGGTAGTCAAGAAGAAGTAGTGTGGAATGATATTAAGCAATATAAAGAAGAGTATGAACTTCCTAACTATGGTTTTACACCTGATGGTTTCTTTCCTATTCAAAATGCTGAAAAAGGGCTTTTAGATTTGGCTTTTGAATTTGAGAAGGAAAATATTGAGACGATAAGTGCGGGTAATGCAACTAATAGTGTGCCAAGTAACTTTGATATAATAGTTGATGGAGAAGAGTATCATTTTAGTGGTCAATCAGCTCATTCATCAACACCTAGTGAAGGTGTTAATGCTATTGTAGAGGGGTGCAAAACCTTAGCATTAAAGCATAGTAATTTTCTCTTTGATTTTGTCAATAAATATCTTGCTGATAGTTATGGTGAAAAATTTGATTTGAGACAGGATGATATCGTAAATGAGGAGCATAATAATCGAACAACGATTGTCCCAACAATGATTGAGGATGGTATTGAGCAATTATTTTTATCTGTTAATGTCCGTTTAGCACATAGTAATACTTATGATAAACTAATTACAAAACTCGATGAAATTGCTGATGATTATCAATTTATTTATCAAAAATTTGATTATATTCCTCCTATTAATATTGATCCTCAAACATCATTTGTTCAAAAATTAGCAAACGCTTATGAAAGTGTCACTAATTTAACACCAGAGTTTATTTTTGCTAGTCGTACTTCATATGCAAAAGCTATTCCAAACTTTGTTTGCTTTGGTCCAATTTTAGTTGGACGTACTGATACATCACATAGCTCAAATGAACAGATGAGTGTTGCTGATTTAATGACAATTTATGAAATTTATTTTCGAGCACTTTATGAATTGTGTGTAAAATAGAATATTATCTTTAGAAATAG
>JAJDGJ010000025.1 GCA_030265585.1 Erysipelotrichaceae bacterium OttesenSCG-928-M19
ATCACAACTTTTTTTAAATAATGAATTGCTTGTAATCTGTTAAAGTGCTATAATAGTTTAGGTGTAAAGGGTGAATTAATTGGTTGAAATATTAAGTTTAAATGAAATAGAACGTTCAATAATAAAAAAATATCGCAAACGAATTTGGGCACCTTTTGTTAAGGGCGTTAATGAGTTTGAACTTGTTAATGATAATGATAAAATAGCTATTTGTATTAGTGGTGGCAAGGATTCACTCTTGCTTGCAAAACTATTTCAGGAGCTAAAAAGACATGGCAAGATAAAATTTGAATTGGAGTTTATTGCAATGGACCCTGGTTTTCATCAGGAAAATAGAGATGCATTATTAGAGAATTGTCATTATTTGAATATTCCGGTTAAAATATTTGATTCTAGTATTTTTAAAGTAGTGGATAAAATCTCAGCAGAATTTCCTTGTTATTTATGTGCTCGGATGAGACGTGGTGCACTATATAGTTATGCACAAGAATTGGGTTGCAACAAAATCGCATTAGGTCATCATTTCGATGATATAATTGAAACCACAATGATGAATATATTATATGCAGGAACATTTAAAACAATGTTACCTAAACTTAAATCTGATAACTTTGAAAATATGGAATTAATCAGACCAATGCTTTATGTTAAAGAAAAAGATATTATTACTTTTACTAAAAATGCAGGTATTAAAGTAATGGATTGTGGTTGTGAAGTAGCAGCCGGAAAAATTGCAAGTACAAGAGCAGATATAAAACAATTAATTGCAGATTATCGTTTAAAATTTAAAGATGTTGATAAATCAATTTTTTCAGCAGCATGCAATGTAAACATGGATGCGATAATTGGTTATAGTATTAATGGTGAAAAACATTCCTATTTAGAGGATTATAATAAAGGAGAACAATAAAATGTTATTAGCAATCGATATTGGAAATTCTAATATAGTATTTGGTGTATATGAGGATAATAAATTATTAGGCACATTTAGACTAGAGACTGATGTTGCACGAACTGAGGATGAGTTTTCAACATTAATTATTAGTTGTTTAGATAATTTTGGTATTAATTATAAAAAAATAAATGGAATAATTATTTCTTCGGTTATTTATACAATAAACCCTATTTTTGAAAAACTTGCAGAAAAGTATTTTAATACAAAAGCTATCTTTATGGGACCAAATTTAAAATCTGGAGTAGCGATTAAAATTGAACAGCCGAAAACTTTAGCTTCGGATATTTTAGTAGGTATTGTAGGAGCCCAACAAAAATATGGTGTTAATTGTTTAGTTATTGATTTAGGAACAGCAACGACAATGACTATTTTAAATGATAAAAATGAATATATTGGCGGTGTTGTCTACCCGGGAATTAAATTGAGTGCAGCAGCATTATCACAAAACACTTCATTATTACCTTTTATTGATTTAGAAGTTCCTGATCATGTAATATGTAAGGAAACTATTCAAGCAATGCAAGCTGGAGTATTATATGGTTATGCTTCAATGCTGGATGGTATGATTGAAAGACTTGAAGAAGAATATGGCCAAAAGTTAACTATTGTGATGACAGGTGGCTTAGCAAGTAAAGTTGCTAAATTGTTAAAAAGAGAAGTTATCTTAGACGAGGATTTAATTTTAGATGGTTTAAATTATTTATATCATAAAAATAAATAAATTATGATATTGATAATAAAGTGGCAGTTATCTGTCATGTAATTTTAAAAACAGCGGAGGGAATTTTTAAATGGAACAGGGATTTTTAGAGAAGGTGTATGATTCGGTAGCTAAAAAAGAGAAAATGCTGAATGGTAATTTCTTAAACTATTTAGTAAGAGCAATGGCAGCCGGAGTCTTTCTTACATTAATCTATACTTTCTGTATGCAGATTGTATCAGATTTTAATCAAACAGAAGTAGCACCACTTGGTAAGATGTTAATGTCATATCTGTTCGGAATAGGCTTAATTTTTATTATTTACTTTGGAGCTGAGTTATTCACTTCAAATGCAATGTATTTCTCATTAGGGGCTGGACATCGTAAAACAACTATTTTACGATCAACTAAATTATTAGTGGCTTGCTGGGTATGTAATTTCATTGGAGCAGCACTTTGCGCTTTTATATTAGTGCAAACGGGGTTATTTAATGCATTAGCTGATGGTTCGTATCCAAATGATGCCTTATATTCTTTGGCAGCTAAGAAAGCAAATTTACCTTGGAATGAGATTTTCTTTAGAGGTATTATGGCAAACTTTGTTGTAAATATTGTAATCTTTATTCAAGCAGTTGTTAAAGATGATGTGGCAAAGTTATTGATTGTACCTTTAGGTTTAGTACCATTTGTTTATTTAGGCTTTGAGCATAGTATTGCCAACTTCGGAGTCTTCTTGATGACTTGGTTTACTCCAGGCGCAGCTGAAGCAGCAATGTATAATGATGCAGCTTTTACAACTTTAGGAGCTTTTAATAACTTATTATGGGCAACTTTAGGAAACCTAGTTGGCGGTGGTTTATTAGTCGGTGGTTACTTTGGTTTCTTACATCGTGATAAAATTAAGAAAGACTAGAAAATAGTCTTTTTTTTAATTACTATAATGAAAATACTGTGCTTAGAAATTCTAAATATAGTTTATTGATAAAAAAAAGAAGCGTAAGCTTCTAATTTTTATAACAAACAGCTAATGTTAAGACATAGTCTTCAAACTCTGTGATTACTTCATCACGACCCTGTTTATTAGTCATAACAAATTTATAATAACCACCATGGTAAATTAAGCGGATACTTTCAATATTATTTCTATTGTTATTTACGTATTCACTATCTAAACTTGAAATATATCCAACTAAAATATAATCACTATCATAACGTGCATAAATTGGTATTCCTTCTTTTTCGATTGAATCACCTATTTTAAAATCACCAATACCATATTCATCATCATATTGCCATAATCTTGTTCCATCAGGATATTTCACTTTAATTTCATCATCAGATAATGATTTAAAATTATTATCATCAAATGATGTGCTATTATCAAAAGTAATTGCTTTAATGATCTCTTCTTGTTTATCAGCAGTATAATCTAATTTATATAAAATACAACGAAGATTTTCATCTATTTCACCAACCATGGGATTAATGCTAGTATCAACTGTATTTATTTTAGGATTACCTTTTGATAGCTTAATAAAGATATAAATAATCAAAACAATTACTAGTAATGCCATTAAAATAAACTGTTGCTTAATCATTAACCAAAAGAATAAAACGATACCAATTAGTGGAATAAGATATTTCATATTATCAACTCCTATGCATAGTATTATAGCATATTTTTTTTAAAATGATAACTATCTAGTCAGTTAGTAAGTCTTCTCTAACAAAATTTGTTCCTACTTTAGGGCGTCGCTTTGGTTCTTCAATTGTGCTAGTATCAATTATTTTTAAAAGATATGCTAAATTATCTGCTAGCGTTTCTAAAGTTTGAACTCCTTCTTTATCTGCATAGGCTTCTTCAGGTTTTTGTCCGTGAACAACATTCCAGTATGATGAGCCAGCAATAAACATTTCTGCATACATTAAATAATTATTTAGAGTATGAAAGCCTGCAATACCGCCACTTCTTCTAACTACTGTGTATGCTGCACCAACTTTGTGGTAAAAAATATTATTATTAGCAGCAGACACATAGAACAAACGATCTAAAGCATTCTTAATTAGACCAGAAACATCTGCGAAATGAATTGGTGAACCAAGCACTAAGCCATCGAAAACTAAACACTTCTCAATCAAATCATTTAAATCATCATGGATAACACATTTGAAGTCTTTATTTTTAAAGCAAGCACGACAAGCTGTGCAAGGTTTAAAAACTTTATTACCTAAACTATAGATTTCACTATCAATATTATGTTCTTTTAAAACATTACTAATTATTTTAGCTCCGACAAATGTATTTCCATTAACATTTGGACTGCCATTTATAATTAATACTTTCATATTATCAACTCCTTGTTGTAATTGTACCACAGCTTCAGTGTAGTTGTTAGATATTTATAATCAAAAAATCTGTTTTTTTTTAATTTCTAGCTTAATTAATATTGAGCAATAAATTACGCTACTACTGTTATGATAAAAACAATAAAAATTAATCACAGAAAATAATTAATTAACTATTGTTTTTAAATGTCAATTTTTAACAAAACACTTTCACATATTTGACAATAAGCTCATAACTGCCTGTTTTTGTAATTAAGGAGTAAATAAATATTGACTTTTTTGTGTACATTAGTTATACTTTAGGAAATTAAAGAAAAAGGGGTAAAAAAAGATGAATAAAAAAATTACGTTCACTGAAGCCTTACTTACTGCAGTTGGTATGGTAATTGGTTCAGGTATCTTCTTTAGAGCCGACAATATTTTAGGATTTACTGAAAATAATGTTGGTATTGCTATTGTGGCATGGTTTGTATTAGGGTTTACTTTAATTTTTGCTGGGATTGGATTCTCAATTCTTGCATCACGTACAAACCGTGAAGGTGGAATTGTAGGGTACATGGAAGATTGCTATGGAGACAAAGCAGCATTCTTAACAGGTTGGTTTACAACTTTTGTTTATATTCCATTACTTACAGGTATTTTAGGAATTGTTGCATCTGGATTCTTACTTCAATTAATTGGAGTAGAAAATGGTGGAGCAATGTTAACTCAAGTAGTTGGATTTGTTCTTATTGTTCTTGCATATATCTGGAACTATCTAAGTACTAAGTTCTCTGCTTTATTCTCATCAGCAGCAACAATTATCAAATTATTACCAATCATCATTATTGGATTCATTGGTATGACTAAATTAGATGTTGGATTAGTAGCTGATGGACTTTCAGCTTGGGATATGGGACTATTCACTGCACCATTACTATCAATGGCATTCGCATTTGATGGATGGACTTCAGTAGCAACATTATCAAAAGATATGGAAAATCCACAACGTGATATCGCTAAAGTACTTGCAATTAACGCTGCAATCGTAACAGCTGCATATGTATTCTACTTTACAGGTATGACTATGATCTTTGCTGATAACATTAGTGAAATCGCTAGATTAGAAGATGGACACGTGTTTGTTGCAGCAGAAACTGTTCTTGGAACAATTGGTGGTAAGTTTGTCTTATTCTGCGTTGTAATGTCAGTTATGGGAACGCTTAATGGTAACGTAATGGCTGGATTTAGATATCCACATGCTTTAGCTCAATCAAAAGATTTACCAAACTCTGAATTCTTCGTTGAAGAATCTAAATACGGTACAACTGGTAGAGCAGCAATGATTACATTTGTAACAGTTATTGCATGGTATATTCTTTATACAGTTCAAGCAGTTGCAGCAGAAGGTGCAGCAGAAGGTGCAGATTACATGTTCTCTGGAATTTCATTTGATGATATCCCTATCATGGCAATCGCAGCAGTTATCATTATCTTATTAATTGGAGCAATGAGATTTGGTATGAAAGAAGGATATGGTGTTGTTAAATCGATTATCGCACCTATCATCGGTATCATTGGGCAAGGTTATGTAATCTTCTCATTCATTGGTACAAACGAAAAATGGTTAACATATATGATTGTTGTAATTGTAATTATAGCTATAGGCTTTGTTATAAGAACACAACTTAAAAAGAATGTTAAAGCATAATCTAAAGAAAACAAACTAAAAGCAGGTTTTACCTGCTTTTTTTATTATCGTAAAGGATGGTCATAAATGAAGTATTATGTTTTGGAGGGTATTAATATTGAGCATAACTATAAGCAAGAAGAGTATGCTAAAATAGTAAAAGCTCATCAAGAATATTTACAAAAAGGCTTTGAAGATGGAACTATTTTAGTTGCTGGTCCAAAAAGTGGAGGAGGAGGCGGAATAATTATTTTAAAAAGTAATGAAATATTGAAATTCTGTAATAAAGATCCATTCATAAATTTGGGTGTTCAAGAATATCGAATCTCACAATTTGATTTATTTCAATGCCAAAAAGAACTAGAAAAATGGTTTAAATAAAAATGAACTAGTGTTAGTTCATTTTTTGATGCATTATTTTGTTGAAGCAAATAGATTAGTTATTAATTCTTTTAAAACATCTGGTACAGTTGAGAAGGAATAATCAACGAGAATTCTTTCTGTATATTTATGAGCATCACGCCCATGAGGTCCATAATTAATTACTGGAACATCAATTTTACTAATCTCTTCTAAAGGTAGTGAATAAGTTTTATTTAATGTAGGCATATTTGGCTTTAGAAAGTTTAAAACATCTTCAGCATCTTCTAAGGCAAAATAACTTAAATCACATAATCCTTGGAAGTAATTTGCTTGTAGAATATCCACATCAAATTTATCTTTAGCATAATTAATTGTCTTATTACTTGCTTCAATAATCTTTTGATGATTAGTATTATTTTCATTTAAACTAACATGAGGATAATACGGTGGAGCAAAGAAAGTAATTACCTTTGGATTTTTATTACTACTAATTGTTTGTAGTTTATCAATTAAACGAATCGTTAAATCTCTTTCATCTAATTCAAGTGCTTGTAATTCCTTAATAGTATCAAGTAAGATTTGATCAATATCTGGATACTCTTTACTTACTTCATCATAGAATTGAGCATAAGTATAAACTTGAGGTTGTAATGTTATTGGTGTAATTGCCGAGCCTGATTTCTTTTCAAAATCATTTGTCGTTTTAAGTACATAGTCATAGGCTTCATTAATTGCCTCTGTAGCAACTTTAACCATCTTATCCATATAAACCTTAGGACTGTCTTTAAAGGTCTGTAAATTGTAATAAACATGTGCAGATAGTGGGGTTTGAACATTGTAAAGACGTTTATGATCTTCTAGTTTTAAACTAGTAGGTGGTAAAGTAACATCGCTGCCAACTTTTTCACTAAAATCAATGTTTAATTCCATTCTTTTAACAATGTTCGCGAGAATAAGATTTGAGTTTAAACCTGATAATGATTCACCAACATGAGTTTCTTTACCAAGAACAAAGAAACCTGCTAGAAGTTTACCAACTGTTCCAATATACATATATTTATTATTGTCATTTGGATATAAACCAAAATCTGGTTCAGTATCTAAACAAGCAAAGGCTTCTAAATCCTCTTTTTCAATAATTTCTAACATCTTTGGAATTGCGGCTAAAACGCCCTCAGAATTAACTTCTTCATCACCAACAAAACTAAACAATAAATTACCATCAAAACTATCATCATTACTATAATATTCAAGGCAGTGCATCAGTAAAGCATCGCCCGCCTTCATATCCATAATACCACGTCCAAATAAATATTCACCTGACTCTAAATCTTTTTTACTTTCTTCATCAAGATTTAATTTAACTACTTGTTTTGTATACTCATCTGGATCAGTAATAATATCCTTAAGAATACCAGCATCATCAATACCAACAGTATCAAAATGTCCTACCCCTAATAGTGTCTTCTTAGATGGGCCTTTCTTCATCAAAGCTACAACAGCAGCTCGTTTAATATGACCAGGGACATCCACCATAACTAAGTGTTGTGGATTTTTTTGATAATAATCAAGTGTACTAAGCTGTTCATAAATAAAATGTGCTGCATTTATTTCATCTGGTGTTGCTGAAATACTTTTGATATTAACAAGTTTCTTTGTTAATTGTAAAATCTCCTCTTTAGTTTGCCATTTCATATAATAACCTCCTTTTTCATTATAATACCATAAAGGTGAAATAATAGTTAGTAATATTAATACTTTGATTAAGTTATTTTATTAACATGATATTATTTGAAAACAATAATTATGAGTGTTATGATTATAGCAAGCAAAACAATATATAATTTTAAAACGAGGTGTAATTATGAGAGAAATAAAAAAGTTGACATTAGATAATTTAGAGGACTATGTTGATCTAGCATATAATGCTTATCCAAGCTTTAAAGATAATTCAAAAGAAGGGCGAAAATCATTTAGCCAATTAGCGACATTAAGAATTACAGATCCAGATTCTCATTTTATGGGAATGTTTGAAGATGACAAGTTAATTGCTGCTATGAGAATGATAAACTTTAAAATGAATTTTTTTGGAAAAATTATTCCGGCTTCTGGATTGGCATCAGTTGCAGTACACTTAATGCATAAGAAAGAAAAGATTGCTAAAACATTAGTTGAGTACTATGAAGAACATTATCTAAAACAAGAAATACCAATTGCATCACTTTTACCTTTCACACCGGAGTTTTATAAGAAAATGGGATATGGTCTAGGTATTAAGATGAATCAATATCGTATTCCTGCTAAACGTTTTCCCGCTTATTATGATAAAGTTGATTTGAGATTTTTAAAGGCTAGCGATGATATGAGTGCTTTGTTGGATTTTCATCAAAGTATCGTCAACAAAACACATGGAATGTATGCTAAGATAATCGATGAGCGATTTGATTTAGCAGAAAATTTAGATAATAGAATTATTGTTAGTTATGATGAAAATAAAGCGATTGATGGCTACATGATCTTTGAGTTTATTAATGGCAAGGATGATAATTATACTATCAATAATATGCATATTAGAGAATTACAATATAGTAATTCTCAATCTTTAGATAAGTTTTTAGGTTTTATAAAAAAACAAGAAGATCAAGTTAACTTGGTTATTTATGAAAGCCAAGATGAATACTTTGCCCATAAGATTGATAATCCCTTAAACGATAGTTTAAATTATGTTGATTATGGTAATTTAGAAACTAATACGCAATTGATTGGGATAATGTATAAGATCTTAGATGTTAGAATGGCCTTTAAGCAAGCAGCACACCGTAACTATAATAATGTAAATCTAGCCGTATGCTTTGAAATAAAAGATGAAAAAAATTTAGAAACACAAACCATTGTGGCTTTTAAAGGAGGTCAAATAGATCTTGATAGTAAAGAGTATGATGTTTTAGTTAAAATGAGTATTGTAGATTTCTCATCATTATTTGTTGGGTGTATCTCAGCAATAGGGTTATATAAATTAGGATTATTAAAATTGGATAAACCTGAATGTCTTGAGCAACTAGATTTAGCGTTTTATTGTCAACATCGACCAATATGCAATACCGATTTTTAAAAGAAAAAGATACTTAAGTATCTTTTTTTATGTCTATTTACTTTTTAGATAATCATACATTCCTCTAAATAGATTTTGCATCATCTTGTTGCCACGAGCTCCCATTATTTCAGGATGAAACTGTGTACCGATAAAAAATACTGCCTTATCCTTATGTTCAATTACTTCACAGACATTATCTTTTGAGATTGCAACACTTTTAAAATCAGGTGCTAATTCTTTAATGATTTGATGATGAATTGAGTTAACATACAACTCTTCACAGTCTATTAAAGAAAAGAAACGTGAGTCTTTGTCAATTACTTTAATAGAATGAATATCATTTCCGCCTTCTTTCATCGCACTATGCTTAACAGTGATTTTTGGATTTAAAGTTAAATCTTGATAGAGACTACCACCAAAAATAGCATTCGCAAGCTGTAAGCCACGACAAATAGCAATAATTGGAATCTTTCTTTTAAAGGCTTCTAAGATTAGATAGCTTTCACAAATGTCACGCTCAGGACATAATTCACTGCATAGAGGATGAACATCTTCATTATAATATGATGGTGATACATCTTGACCACCAATGACAACTAGACCATCAATAAGATTAAGATATTCATCTAAAATATCATAATCAGTAGTTTGTGGCAAAACAATTGGTGTTCCGCCAGTAGCAATAATAACATTCACTTCATCCATACCAACATAGTTAATATAGTAATTATTAAACCATTCTTCAAAGTCAGCACGATAGTTTGAAGTTATTCCAATAATAGGTTTTTTCATCAAATAACCTCCTTGTATTAAGTTATTATTACTTTATCATATCTAGATTGAGATGCAAGCATTTTTAAAATAAAAAACAAAAGATATCATGATACCTTTTGTTGTTATTATTAGAAATAGTTACTTATCTTGAAGACATAATGACATCAACTTCATCCTCATTTAAACCTACCATTGCTTCACCCAAATCCTCAGATACTTGAGCCAAGATTTCAGGATCAGTATAATTTTCAACTGCCTTTACAATTGCTTTAGCACGTTTGCTAGGATCACCAGATTTAAAAATGCCACTTCCGACAAAAACGCCATCAGCACCTAATTGCATCATTAAAGCAGCATCTGCTGGAGTTGCTACACCACCAGCTGAAAAGTTAAGTACAGGAAGTTTTTTGTAGTTGTAAACATACTTAATCAGTTCGTAAGGAACTTGAAACTCTTTTGCAGCTGTATATAGTTCATCTTCATTTAGTGAAGCGATGAAAGATATATCTTTATTGATTTGACGTAAATGATTAACAGCTTGAATAACATCACCTGTACCTGCTTCGCCTTTTGTTCTAATTAGCTGAGCACCCTCATTTATTCTTCGCAAAGCTTCTCCTAAATTTCTTGCTCCACAAACAAAAGGGGCACTAAATTTATTTTTATCAATGTGATTTACTTCATCTGCTGGACTTAATACTTCTGATTCATCAATATAGTCAATTTCAATTGCTTCTAAGATTTGTGCTTCAACAAAATGTCCTATTCTAACTTTTGCCATAACAGGAATCTTAACTGTTGCTTGAATCTCTTTAATCATTTTAGGATCACTCATACGAGATACACCACCAGCTGCTCTAATATCAGCAGGGATTCTCTCTAAAGCCATCACTGCAACAGCTCCAGCTTCTTCAGCGATCTTAGCTTGTTCAGGTGTAGTAACATCCATAATAACGCCACCTTTAAATTGTTGTACAATATCTTTTTGTTGTTCGTAGTATTTTTTCATTCTCTTTACTCCTTTTTTTAATCTAATTATAATGGTATACTGATGTTATAAAAAGAACCAAAACTATAAAAAAGAATAGGACCAGTAAGATGAATATTTTAACTTTAAATTTAGATGAAAAGATTAATAAACCAATGTATATTCAAATTTATGAACAAATCAAAGAAAAGATAATTCATAAGGAGATTTTAGAAAATGAAAAATTACCTGCTAAAAGAATACTTGCTAAGCAATTAGATGTCGGTATAAATACTGTAGAGAATGCCTATCTACAATTAATTGATGAAGGATATATTGTCACCATTGAAAGAGCAGGTTATTATGTTGTTGAGATTGACAATCTATTTTTGCTTTATAAAGAAGATAATGAGGTAGAGAAGGTACAACAAAAAAGTTCAAGCAATAACATTTTTAAATATAGTGGCATTGATACAGAGTTTTTCCCGTACAATACCTTTTATAAGTTAAATCGTGATGTGATTGCTGATCAGACAATAGAGCTTTTAAATTTAGATGATCCAAGAGGTTATTTACCATTGCGTGAGGAAATAGTAAAATATTTAAATCACTCTCGAATGATTAAAACAACTGCTGATAATATTATTATTAGTGCTGGTAGTGAGTATTTGTTTCAAATCTTATTTCAAATTCTACCACGTGATTATCTTTATGGCATTGAAGATCCAGGTTATGAAAGACTAAACAATTTATTTTTACGAAACAATATCAAGTATACAACAGTTAGTCTTGATCAATATGGAATGAATCATCATGAAATTGTATCCCAAAAGATTAATGTTGCCTGTATTACGCCATCACATCAGTTTCCATTAGGTATTATCATGCCAATTAAAAGAAGAATGGAAATTATTAATTGGGCACTGTCCAGTAAAAACCATTATATTGTTGAAGATGATTATAATAGTGAGTTTAAATATATTGGTAAACCAATTCCAGCCTTAAAATCACTTGTTAACTCCGATCAAATAATTTATATTTCAAGCTTTTCTAAATCGATTGCCCCAGGATTTAGAACTAGTTTTATGGTAGTACCAAATAACTTAATGAATATTTTTCTTAATAGTTCATCAAATTTTATTTGTCCAGTTTCTATTTACACTCAAAAACTACTTATGCTCTTTATTAAACAAGGTTATTTTGAAAAGCATATCAACAAAATGAGAAAGCTTTATAAAGAAAAAAGAGATATTATTGTTGAACTTTTCTCTAAATACAATAATATTGAAATTCTGGGTGCAGAGGCAGGGATTCACTTTATTGTAAAAGTATCATCAGTTAAAGAAAGTATTTTAATTAAAACACTGCAAGAAAATGATATTAATATTGATGGTTTAACTAAATACTATCAAAAGCCAGTAGCAACTACTGATGGTTATCTTTTATTTGGTTATGGAGCAATAAAAAAAGCAGATGTTAAAATAAAAATGCAAGAGATATTAACTATTTTTGAACAGGCTGGCTATATTAAAAGAAAATAAAATCATCTCATTAAATATTAAATGAGATGATTATCGAATAAATAATAAATAATATTTTTACTCAACAAGCTTTGCCGTTAATTTATTTAGTTTAAGACCATAAATAATCAGGCAACACAAAGTAAGTAAGATTATAGTTATTATTAAATTTCCAAGTGGATTAATTAAAATATCATAATTAAAGAGAGCTCTTTTGATGAGAAAACCAAGGGGAATATGGATAAAGTAAATTCCTAGTGTATTCTTTGAAATAAATAACAGTACTTTATTTTTAAAGGATGGCATTAGATAATTCATTAAAGTAAATGCTATAACAGTTAAGAAAAGACCAGTCATTGTTCGATAATTATAAGTTACATAACTAAGGTTAAATTCAAATCTATTATTTAAGAAACTAACATAAAGTGTGCCAATTATTAAAATAACAAAATAAGATAATAATGAGATAGAAACAAATTTCTTAATATTAAACTTTGCAATATATTGTTTAATTTTACCTTCGTATTTTTTAAATAGGCCACCAATAAGATAATAAGCAAATGCTGATTGACTAGCTTGTTTTAGTGGGAATGTATTAATAAATATGGAACCTTTAATATTTGTCGAAAAATGATCAAGTAAGATACTTCCATATAATAAGACAAAAGTATAGAATATTACTATTATCGAAAAGGAGGTAAATAATTTAGTGTTCTTATATATATAGGAGAAAACTGGCTGCATAATTAAAATTGCGATATAGGCATAAATATACCAGAAAGGACCAGTATCATAGCCTAAGCTATTTCCCTTGTAAGTATGGTCTAAAATTAAATCAGCGATACTTTTTAATGTTACTTCTCCACCCATAGCCAGCATTGTTAGAAATTTATAAAGTGTTGCCAATATGAGTAATTTGATTATTTTGATAAAAATATTTTTATATGAATAGTTTTTTTCAATAGTTAAGTAACCGCTAGACACTAAAAATAAAGGTACAGCAGTTGAACATATTGTTATAATGATATGATATGGGAAGCCAAATGTTTCCCTAACAGGATTATCAAAATGTAAGAATAGTACTAAAAAAATTGCCAGTACTTTAATAATATCAATATTGTATTTTCTCACCTTTAAAGCACCTCCTATAATAGATGTAACACTATTTAGTATTTTTATGATATAAGATAAAAATTATGTATTAAATATAAAAAAACGTTATTAACGTCATTAATTTTTATATGGTGCCCAGAGCCGGAATCGAACCGGCACGAATATCACTATTCGCAGGATTTTAAGTCCTGTGCGTCTACCAGTTCCGCCACCTGGGCATATCAATGGTTGGTAGGCTAATTAATTATAACACAATAAATTAATTCCTTGCAAGAGTATTATATGATATAATACATATTGTATTTAGGAAGAGGTGAAAAGATGTTTAATCGAACATTAATTATTGTTTCTGTTTCGTTAACTGTTATTGTCTTAGGTTTTAGTTTATTAACACTATATTTAGCATTTTCTCAAGGTGCATTCACTAACCCTCAGACTAACGAATCAATGTTTTCAATAACACCTGCTTTTAAAATGTTCATAGCCTTTTTTGTGCTAGCTTTGATTGGAGCTATTTGTACTGGTGTTTCTTATAAAATGAATTCGATGCTGATTTTATTAGTAGGAACTTTCTTTTTATTTATTGCTAGTATTCCAAATGTAATGTATGTCTTAACTAATAATAGCAGTGCAGATCCATATTTACTAACAAAACTAATTGCACCATCATTTATTTTAAACGCTCTACAAATATTTTTAATTAATCGTGGTGTAACGATATATAAAAGTGGTCTTAGTAATATAAAAGATAAACTAAATAAAAAGTAAAGGAGACTAGTTATGAAGAAATATGGGCTTATCTTTCTATTATTTTTTTTAGTCGCTTGCCAAGGTAATAAAGAAGAGGATTCTTTAATTAAGATAGCTGACTATGAAACAGTTTTAGGAAGCAATGAAAAAAATAAGAATAAATCAAAAGATGGTAATATTGATATTACTCTCTATGAAGAAAACTATGATGGTAAAATGGATAATAATTACTGCCAGATACAAGCTAATTTAAAAGATGAGGTTGAATTAGTTGATTTAAAAATTATTTTTGTCGGAGATGATAATAATTATCGTCATAATTGTCTCTTACAATCATATAATTTATTAGTTGCTAAAAAGCTTTTAAAACAAAGTGATGTTGATTTAATAACAGAACGTGTTCAATATAATTATCAAGATACGACTTTTTCAAAAAATAATACCTTAAAGGTAGAGCAAGTTAGTAAATTGAATTATAAAAGGAGTTTTATGTTTAACGATATTATGTATAATGGTTATTATCTTTATAATGTTGATGAGATTTTGCAAGAAGTTGTAGTAAAGAAGGCTAATGCTGAGTAATAATCAAACTTAAGATAATAAAAAAAGCCCAATTAACTGGGCTTTTGTTGTCCATGGAGGTTCCTGCCGGACTTGAACCGGCGAATCACAGAGTTGCAGTCTGTTGCCTTACCAACTTGGCTAAGGAACCGTACTACACTATTATAATATAAAATAATTATGTTTTCAAGTTATTTAAACTTATTGTTTAAAATATGCTTCATAGTCATATCTTGGATCAACTTTACTTTGTTTTTCTTGTCTGTTTTTCTTAACAATATCTATATATACTTCTAAGTTTTTAAGAAACAATGTATAAAAGCGTTTATTGTATACTTTTGCATTAGCAGTATGAAAGAATACTATTAAAAAAAGGATGATGTCAATAAAAATAAAAAATCCCACAACAGCAAAGAATGCAGCACCAAAACCATCGATAGCAAACATGATAAGGGCAAAGACTACTGTAATTATTGCGT
>JAJDGJ010000026.1 GCA_030265585.1 Erysipelotrichaceae bacterium OttesenSCG-928-M19
CCTTTCAAATTATTTTTGCACAGAATTTTTTAATAATAATCTTTGTAAAATGACTAGTACAATACTAATTAAAATCATTTTAATAATATTAAAAGGAAAGTATAACGATACTGTTGCCCATAAATAATTACCTGAAGCATTTAGATTACTAAATGAAGTTCCTGAATAA
The DNA here is from genome assembly GCA_030265585.1 of Erysipelotrichaceae bacterium OttesenSCG-928-M19. Taxonomy (GTDB): domain Bacteria; phylum Bacillota_I; class Bacilli_A; order JAJDGJ01; family JAJDGJ01; genus JAJDGJ01. The sequence goes on from JAJDGJ010000026.1 coordinate 170, forward strand.
AGGGGAATCGTAATAAAATAGTTTACTGCTGTTAAAGTAACAGCAAAAATAAGACCCATAATTGCTAGTGAAGCATAAAGGTTTAATTTTCCCTTCTCGTATAATAGTGAAAAAACAATGGCTAAAAAACATGATGAGAATAATAATATTGATACTCCTACTATTTCACTACCATTAGCTCCAAATAAAAAGAAGAGGAATGCTTTTATAAATGAAATAGCTAGCCCATATTTTAAACCTAATAACATTACCGTAAATAAAACAACAGCCTCTGATAAATCAAAGCGTAAATGAGGTACAATAAATGGTAATTCTAAATAATTCAAAAGAAATGCGATACAGCCTAGAATTGCTGTAAAAACCATTTTTTGTGTTGTACTTCTCTTTCTTAAATCATAAATATTCATTTTTGAAAATCCTTTCATAAAAAAAATCGTGAATATCTTCACGATGAAAAGAAACATCTAAAAACGTCTTCTTTCATCCAGACTTTAACTGTTGGCCAAGGAATCTAACCTTGTCAGCACATGCTCGCGGGCTTTACCGCCAGTAAGGAATTACACCTAACCCTGAAGATGTCTTTATAATATCATATTGTTATTTTAAAAACAACTAATATTGTTATGAAATTTCTTTTGGAGATAGCTCTTTAGCATTTTCAAAAGCTCTTTTAGCAAATATTGAACCAAATAAAGTAAAAATTATTGAAGAAATTACAACTAAAGCCTGAACTTGCGCTCCTTCAGCAGTCGGTAATGTTGTGGCTGCAATAACTGATAAGCCTAATTCAACACCACCCATTGGTAATAAAGCTAACCCTAAATTCTTTTGAATTTCCTCTGGCTGACTAAAGGCTCTTGCTCCTAAATAAGCACCAAGTATTTTACCAGCGGCACGAGCTGCAATATAGACTATTGTCACAATAACTAAATTATTTAATGATTCTACCTCAAAAGTTAAGCCAGCTAAACCAAAGAAAACTATCATAAATGGCGTTTGAAATTGATTAACAATTTTAGTTTCGCGATCAAAGATATCCTTCTTAACCATATTAGTAAAAACAGCACCTGTAATCAACGATAACAAAATTGGTGAAGCTTGAACAGCTTCTCCTAAAGCAACACTCATCAGTACAGCTACTACTGTTAACGACAAGAAAATTGAATCTTTTGTATCAATATCTTGCTTGCTACGATTAAAGAAATCAACGCATAATCCTAAAACAAAACCTAAAGCACCACCAACTAAAACTGACATTAAAATCTCTTGTCCAGAATTAATGATTGCTGTCCCTATACTACTTGAATCTGAGCTAATTAATGACATAGCAATTCCAAAGTAAATAACACCTAAAGCATCATCAATAGCTGTAATTGAAAGTGTCGTATCGATTAATCGTCCTTTAATTTTAAATTGCTGCATTAAAGATGCAATTGGTGCTGGTGAAGTCGATGAAGCAAAAACACCTAGTAAAAAGGCAATTTTCAATCCAATAAAAGGCCATAAAACCAAAGTAATTAAAATTACTGGAACAATTGATTCAAATAATGAAATAATAAATACTTCAATACCAAGTTTCTTTAATTTTTTATAAAAAAGCTCTGTTCCAACATTAAAAGCAATGAAACCAAGCGCTATTTTAGCAATTATCATAAAAATTTCTTGATAATTTGGTGGAATTAGATTAGCACCTGATGGACCTAAAGCCAATCCTGCCACAATATAACCAGCAACTGCTGGTAGTTTTAATTTTTTAAACCCTTCTCCTAACAAGGCTCCCGACATGACAAGAACTCCTATTAGAAAAATTGTCATTGTTACTTCATCCATTTTCATTCCTTCTTTCTACCCACGCTATTATATCACTGTTTAAGTAAACATTCAAATGATTTTTAATATCCTAAAAGTAAGCATTCTTTTATGATGGAAAAGAAAAGTGAATAAATATTATTCACTTAAATATTCCCTTAAACATGCTACTTTATCTAACTTTTCCCATGGAACATCGATATCGTTTCGTCCCATATGTCCATATGCTGCTAGTTGCGAATAAATTGGTTGCTGCAAATTCAATGCTTCAATGATTCCCCCTGGTGTTAAATCAAAATTTTCTCTGATTGCCATCATAATTTTTTCCTCTGAAATGTGATTTGTATTAAAGGTTTCAACTAAGATCGAAATTGGTTGTGGAATCCCAATAGCATAAGATAATTGGATTTCACATTTATCACATAAACCAGCTGCGACAATATTTTTAGCTACCCATCGTGCAGCATAAGCTGCGGAACGATCAACTTTAGTGGCATCTTTTCCTGAAAAAGCGCCTCCACCATGACGTGAATAACCACCATAAGTATCCACGATAATCTTGCGTCCTGTTAAACCACTATCACCATGAGGACCACCAATAACAAAACGTCCTGTTGGATTAATCAAGACATTGTAATCGTCATTGTCCATTTCAAATGATGCTAGTACTTTCTTAATAATATGATTTTCAATATATTCAACAAACTCCTGATGATTATAATCTGGATCATGTTGAATAGACATTAAAACAGTGTGAACCTTTGGATTATTTTCATCACTATAATCAATTGTTACTTGTGATTTCATATCCGGACGAGCCCATTTAAATAAACCTGCTTTTCTTTGTCGAGATGCTTCACGAACTAATTTATGAGCAATAACAATCGCATAAGGCATATAACCTGAGGTTTCATTACAGGCAAAGCCAAACATAATTCCCTGATCACCAGCACCAATCATCTTTTGCACATTAGTCGTATCATCAACACCTAAAGCAATATCTTGTGATTGTTCATGTAAGAGAATATCTACTTTACATGTGTTACAATTTATACCCACATCTTCATGAACATAACCAATTTCTCTAAGTTTATCACGAACTATTTGTTCATAATCTACTTTAGCATTTGTTCTAATTTCACCACCAACAATAATTTGTTGCGTCGTTGCGAAACACTCACAAGCTACTCGTGAGTTTTTATCAACTTTCAATACTTCATCTAAAATGGTATCGCTTATTTGATCACAAATCTTGTCTGGATGTCCTTCAGATACTGATTCTGAAGTAAATAGCTTTAATTCTTTCATCGCAATGCTTCCTTTCGTTGTAAAAAAATATATAGATACCTTCAAATTAACAATCTTAGTATAACACGCTTAAGTCTAATTGTCTTGATATTAACAAAAACATTCTTATAATTTACATACTCAAATCTTAAAAGTGTGTTAGTATTAGTAGCGTAAGGGGATGGCGGAAATGATAAGTAGTAGAAATAAATCGATATCGTTTTTTCTAGCTGCAATGCTTAGTTTAATTTCTTGGATAATAATCTTTGTTAACATCATATTGCGCTTCACAACACTTTTTGCCATTGGTTTATATAGTGTTGATACAATTGGCTTTATCTTTGTTACAATTCTATTATCAATTTATACGATAGCAATATTATTCAAGCTTTCTACAGGAGCATTTTTTCCTATTATCTTAATGTTACTCCATATGGCAACACTAAATGGCTCAACATTAGCGATCTTCTTTATTGTCATTGATTTAATTATTATGATATTATTAAATACAGGAAGTATCAAAACCGAGCAACCTACTAGTACAGGTAGTTATAGTCAGTATCGCAATACTTACTATTCAAATAATAATACTAATGAAAGAACAACACGTTCTCCATTAGATGAAAATAATGTTTTTGATGCTGAATATAAAACTAAAGATAAGTAAGAGGTTAATTAATGAACATTTCAGATTATTTTAAAACAGAGATAATTAATATTGAATATTATGGTGCAAGAAAACCAAAGTTTCATAAAGATGAACAGACATATTATTTTGAAGAAAACTCTTTGGTAGCTCTTAGCACCTTTGATAATTCTAGTCAGTTAAAAAACTTTTTTAAGATTATTAAAGAAAAACTTGAAAATACTTTTATGGAGTTTTCAATTAAAGACTATAGTAATGATGATAACTTTGAAGGCTTTATTTACTTAGATCAAATGCTGCAATTAAACTATCAAGAAAAATTGAACCAACAACTAACAAGCATTACTCTATTAGGTGATGAAGCTCTTTCATTTAGTTACTTACTAGTTAAATGTATTAATGCTGAAGGTGATGACTTATTAATTTGGTTTAAGCTAAAGAGTCCGCTAAAAATTGAAAACAATACTTTTAATTATGCTAGTGATAATTATGATTTAAAGATTACTAAAGATGGTTTAACAATTGATAATTATCCTTCAATAAAACTAGATCTTAATGGCTTAGCCTTTATTTGTATAAAGGATGATTTTTATATTATTAATAAAGATTTATATCAAAAATACTTTAACCTAGAAAGTTATTACTACTATCAAGCTGAAAAAATTGTATATCAAAATGATAATATTATTAGTGATGGACAACTTCTAACTAAAACAAATGCCAAACTAGTTTATGAATATTTTGATTTCATTGATGATTTGTGTGCTAAAATTAAAAGTGGTGTTTATACTGAACAACAAATCAAGCATAATATTGAAAGATTAAACTTACAATTAGATTTTAATAATGATAATAAGTTTATTTTAAAAAAAGCACAAGACTTAGTTGATCTTTTACTATTAAGTGCTGGTTGTTATGGTATTAATAGTTTAAATGATGAAGTCTTTAAAGTTAAAAAACCACAATACTTAGTCGATGAGGTTTAACAAACAACTTTATCTATGCTATAATATGTCTTTGAAATAATGTGAGGTGATTTAAGATGAGTTCAAGAGCTAATCTTGATATTGAAAAACTAAGAGAAGATCAAATAAAAAAAGAAGCCCTTTTTAAAGGAAATCCTGAATTGATAAATTTAGAAATAGAGAGAAAGCGTAAAAAAAGAGAAGCAGCTAAACAAGCTATTATTCAAAAGATTAATGAAGATGCTAATAAAGTAAAAGATATTACTCAAACACAACCAACTCAACTTAAACCAATTGAGCAACAACCAACACCTCCAAGTAAACCAGTACTAAATGAAGTTAAACCTGAAGTGCTGAAAGCACCTGAGATTAAAGTCATTAAGACCATTGATGATAGTTTACCTAACAACGAAAAAATTCAAGAAACACAAGAAAAATTATCCTATACTTTACAAATGGATGTGATCTCTAATAGTCAGGTTGCTGCCTATAAAAAAAGAAAACAAAGAAAAGAAGGACTTAATATTGAAAGAAAGTTTGCTAAATCATCACCACAAATGCTTAAGATATATTTAGCTGTAGTAATTGTCTTAGTCTTTCTCATTGTCCTTACAATGTATTTTATCGAAAAAATGCCTCAATAAGAGGCTTTTTATTTTATTAAGTCCACTCCTCTTGAAGTTCCAATACGATTAGCACCTGCTGCAATTAATGCTAACATTTCTTCATGACTACTAATGCCACCACTAGCTTTAATTAACATCTTATCTTCAACCACACTTTTCATTAATTTAACATCACTAACCTTGGCTCCAGCTGTTGAAAAACCAGTGCTTGTTTTAACGAAATCAGCTTTTGCTTGCAATGCTAGTTGACAAGCCTTAATTATCTCATCCTCGCTCAATAAACATGTCTCAATAATTACTTTTAAAACCCTTGTCTGACATGCTTCTCTAACTTCTTTAATTTCATTATAAACTAAATCATAATTACCTTCTTTTAAAGCTCCAATATTAATAACCATATCAATTTCATCTGCACCATTTTCAATAGCATCTTTAGTTTCATAAACTTTTGTTGAACAAGTATTAGCTCCTAAAGGAAAACCAATAACAGTACAGATTTTAATTGTGGTATCTTTTAAAAGATCATGACAAAATTTAACCCATGTCGGATTAATACAAACCGCTGCAAAATCATTCTCTCTAGCCTGTAAACATAATTGTTTAATTTGTCGTGCACTAGCCTCTGGTTTTAATAAAGTGTGATCAATATATTTATTTAACTCCATCTTTATTCATCCTTTCTTTAATTAAACGTCGTGCTAAATCAATGTCGCCCTCATAAGGAATTGCTTCATTATTTACTATATTATAACGATCATCAGCTTTAGCTAAAATTAAAATCATGTCATCCTTTTTAGCGTGCTCAATAACATAGGCTAAAGCATCCTCTCTTTTATCAATAATTAAATAATCATTGTGCTTAATACCTTGAGCAATATCTAAAGCAATTGATTGTGTCGTTTCATCTCTAATATCTTCTTCAGTTAAAATAATCTTTTGTGAATATTTATCAGCGATTGCACCTAAAGCTGGTCTTTTCTCTTTATCACGATCGCCACCTGCACTACCAAAAACAGCAATTATATCACCTTTAGCCATTTTTTGTGCATATTCAAAAACCTTGATAAAACCATCCTCAGTATGAGCATAATCAATAATAACATCATAATCTTGACCTTCAGCAATAACTTCCATTCTACCTTTAGGTTGTTTAATATTTTTAACTAACTTTAAAATATCCTCAATTAAATATCCTTCTAAAATTAATACTGCAAAAACAGCTAATAAATTATACACATTAAATAAAGCAATTAAATTAGTTACAACATTATATTCTTTATTTTTATAGACTAAAGTAAAACTAGTACCATCTTTTTTAATAAGAATATCTTTAGCCATTAAATCAGCATCATTTTCAATTCCATAACTAACAATTTGTGCTTTTGTATTTGTAGCATAATCATCATAAGTGCTATCATCTTTATTCAAGATTGCATAATTATCAGCACTTAAATTCTCAAACAACAAGCGTTTAGCCTTACCATATTCCATCATTGAACCATGAAAGTTAACATGCTCAAAAGTTAAATTACTCATTATCGCATACTTTATTTTTAAAAAGTCTGTTCTTTTAAGTGTTAAAGCATGAGACGAAATCTCTAAAGCACAGTATTTAACTTGTTCTTTAACCATTTCTTTTAAATGATAGTTTAATTCAATTGGTTTTGGTGTTGTATATAAGTTTTTATAAATATGATTATTATATTCAATATCAATTGTGCCAATATAACCACAACTAGTCAATCGGTTCAAGATATCAGCTAATACCCAAGCAATCGTTGTTTTACCATTAGTTCCCGTAATTCCAATTAAATTTAATTTACTACTTGGATCATCATAAAACCTAGTGCTTATTAAGGCCATATCACTAGCGATGTCTTTACTTTGATAATAGATAATATCAGTATGTTTATTAGTGATATCATCAGTATGAACGATAACTTTAGCACCTTTTTCAATCACATCAGCAACCACTTGATGACCATCAAAGTGAGCACCCTTTAAACAAAAAAATAAAGTATTTTCTTTAATATCACGATTATCTTCACTTAAATACGCAACTGTTTGTGTACTATCAAGTTCTAATAATTCATTAAGCTTTTTCATAACTTACAACCTCACCTTTAGGATAAAATATATTTTCTAATAACTTAACTGTAACAATTGTTCCGATGGTGCAAGGACCTTCAAAAAACACTTTAATATAATTTTCACTATGACCACAATATAATTGGGTATCTTGATCAAATTCTTCAACAATAACCTTTAATTGACGACCAATAAATTGCTTAATGTAAGCACGTTGTCCTTGATTAGACAATTTCATCATTTTAGTAACACGCTCTTTCTTAATCTCTTCATTGACTTGATTTGTCATTGTCGCCGCTGGAGTACTTTTTCTTTTAGAGTAAGGAAAAACATGAATCTCAAAAAAAGCACATTCTTTAACAAACTCAGATGATTTATCAAAAAGATCAGCAGTTTCAAAAGGAAAACCAACAATTAAATCAGTAGTTAAAGCTATTTCAGGTAGCTTACTTCTAATTAACTTTATTTTATCAAGATATTGTTTTGTATTATATTGACGCTTCATTAACTTAAGAATTTCATCACTACCAGCTTGTAAAGGAATATGTAAATGATTAGCAAGACGCTCTTCATTTTTCATTAATTCTAAAAGTTGATCACTAACTTGATTAATCTCAATTGATGAAATACGTAATCTCTCTAAATCCTTTACTTCCTCTAAGATATCAACAATTAAATCATCAAAACTATAATTAATTAAATCAACACCATAACCACCAGTATGAATTCCTGTTAAAACAATTTCTTTATAACCTGCTTTAACCAATTTAGTTGCTTCATCAATAATACTCTCTTTACTACGTGAGCGCATCTTACCACGAGCATAGGGAATAATGCAGTAAGTACAGAAATTATTACAACCCTCTTGAATTTTTAAATAAGCTCGCTGATTTTTGGTGTGTGATATAAAAGCAAACTCTTCAAAAGTATCAGTAGCAAAGATATCATTAACCTTCACTAATTGTTGTCCCTTATGATGTTGTTCAACCAAATCAACAATCAAATGACGATACTGTGTGCCTAAAATAATATCAACACCTTCAATCTCACTTATTTCATGAGGACTTACTTGAGCATAACAACCAAAAACACAAATAATCGCTTGTGGATTTCTTTTGATAGCTTGACGAATAACTTTACGTGATTTAGCATCACCTGTATTAGTAACAGTACACGTATTAATAACATAAACATCAGCTTGTTGTTTAAAATCAACTTGAAAATAATCATAGGCTTCAAACATTCTTCCAATCGCATTACTCTCATAACTATTTACTTTACATCCTAAACTATATATTGCAAATGTTTTCATTAAAACATCCTTTCTACTCCATTAAATCAACTAAAATGCTTAGAGAACTAATTGCTGCACTCTCACATCTTAAAATTCTTTTACCTAGACTAACTTGTTGAAAGCCATTAGCTTCTAAAATAGTAATTTCTTCATTACTAATACCACCTTCTGGTCCAACAACGATTAAACAATCTTTATTGGCTTGATAGTAATCTCTTATCTTCAACCCTTGAGCTGCATTTTCATAAGCGACCAAATTAATTGTTTGCTGGTGCTTAAGTAATTCAGAAATAGTAAGTGGCTGACTAATCTCCATAATAGTATTACGTCTTGCTTGCTCGCAAGCTTCCTTGCTAATCTTTTGCCAACGCAACATTTTTTTATTTACTTTATCATCATTAACTTTAATTATGCTATTTTTCATAATGAGAGGAATAAATTTCTTAACACCTAGTTCACTAGCTTTTTGAATAACAAATTCCAACTTATCACTTTTTACTAATCCAAACGCTAATACAAGATTATTTTTTAATTCATTATCCTCACTAATCTCTTTAACAATTACTATTTCATTATCATCACTAATACAACAAAGATATTTTACTTTTAATTGATAATCAACACAAATTAGCTCATCATTTTTTCTCATACGCATTACCTTAAAAATATGATGCAATTCATCATCAAAAAAATTGACTCTATTATTAACTATTTGGCTTGTTGTTATCATATAGTATTGCATTTTATCACCTAGTTTATTATAGCATATTTAACATTTATAAATATCACTTTTATTTGTTTTTTTAATTGCATAGTTTTTAATTATTTGATAACATTACATTAATATAGAGGAAAGTTGTGATATTATGAAAAAAGCATATATTAATGGAATGATCCATACCATGGATGATTATAAGATTGCAGAAGCAATTATTGTTGAAAATGGCAAGATTATCTTTGTTGGTTCATCAATTGATGTCTTAACACATCTTGATGAAGATATTGAAGTAATCGATTTAAAACAAAAAACTGTTTTACCTGGTTTAATTGATAGTCATCTTCATGGTTTATTATCAGCGCAGAATATGAATCAAATTAATTTAAGTAGCGCTACTAGTATTGATGAATTAGTTAAAATTGTCAATGATAATTTAGACAAATACCCTGATGAAGAATGGATTATAGGTCGAGGTTGGAATCAAGATTATTTTGATGTCAAAGAATTTCCAACTAAGGATGATTTAGATCGTATTAATACAGATAAACCTATCTGTTTAATTAGAGCTTGTATTCATATTTGTGTAGTTAACTCTAAGGCATTAGAAATCATTAACCTTGATAGTAATAACTTACCTGTTCTTGAGGATGGTATGATTTATTTAGATGATAAGCAACAACCAAATGGTTTATTTAGTGAAAGTGCCCTTGATTATGTCTATCAACATCTACCAAAAATTAGTTTAGATGACATTAAAAAATTAATTGTAAGTTTCAATAAGCATTTAAATAGCGAAGGAATCACTTCAATTCATAGTGATGATTTTACAGCCTTAAATGGAGTTGAATATACAGAAGTTATCAAAGCTTATCAAGAATTAGCACAAGAAAATAAATTACATGTTAAAACATATCAACAATGTTTATTACCAACACCAGAAAAGTTAAATGATTTCTTAGATAAAGGTTATCATACTAAGCAAGACTACGGTAACTATCGTATTGGACCACTAAAATTATTATTAGATGGTTCTTTAGGAGCACGAACAGCGTTAATTGAAGGTGGTTATCATGATGCACCTAGTGAATTTGGAATTTCTACTTATAATGATAAACAACTTCTAGAACTTGGTAAGATTGCCCAGTATAATAATTTACAGATGGCTATTCATGGCATTGGTGATGGCGCTATCAATCAAATTATGCGTCTTTATAAAACATTAAACAAAGATTATTATCGTGAAGACTTACGACATGGGATTGTTCATTGTCAGATTACTGAAGCACAAGTATTAGAAGAAATTGCACAAGAAAAAACGGTAATTTATGCCCAACCAATTTTCTTGCACTATGATATTCATATTGTCGATGATCGTGTTGGACAAGCTAAAGGTAGTACATCATATGCCTTCAAGACTTTAATTGATAAAGGAGTTTCTGTTTCTTTTGGTACTGATAGTCCTGTAGAACCAACTAACCCTTTTAATAACATTTATTGTGCTATTACAAGAAAAGATTTAAATGGTTCTTTTGACAAAGGTTGGAATGAACATGAAGCAGTAAATATTTATGAAGCTATAAGAGCTTATACTTATGAAGGGGCTTACCAATCATTTGAAGAAGATAGAAAAGGCACAATTGAAGTTGGCAAACAAGCAGACTTTATTGTCATCGATCAAGATCTCTTTGCGATTGATGTTGAAGAAATCCCAAAAACACAAGTTTTAAAAACATTTGTTAATGGTGAATTAGTTTATGAAAAATAAGCTAGCTTTAATAAGAAAATAAAAAACCGATTATTCGGTTTTTTTATTCATCTCTTTCAAAACGTAGTAATTCAATCTTTAAATCTAAACTATCACCAAATTTACCAAGTTTCCCACCTGCTTTAATAACACGATGACAGGGAATTAAAATTGATTTATTAGCCATCCTTGTCGCACTACCGACAGCACGATAGGCATTTGGTTTTCCAATTGCCTTGGCAATATCTTGATACGAGCGGGTTTCACCATAAGGAATTTTAATAATTTCTTGCCAAACACTTACTTGAAAAGGTGTTCCCACTAATTTTAAAGGAACATCAAAATATTGTCTTTGTTTTTTAAAGTACTCACTAATTTGTTGCTGTGTTTCTTTAATTAGCTCTGTTTCTTTCACTTCATGAAGTTCTACTTCACCTTTAATTATTTCAGCAATTTTTTTGTCTTCCTCGATAATTGTCAGCTTGCCTAAATTAGTAAAATAAGTAAATTGATAGGCCATATTAAAACACCCCTTATTTAATATTCCTCAACATTATCATTCCATAAATCAGCTTGTATTTCTTCGTTATGTGGCGTAGCATATAAAGCTGGTGAACCTCCAGTATGTAAGAATAATACATTATCATTTTTAAAATAATCATTTTCTATTAAATCTACTAAACCATAGGCAACCTTACCTGTGTAGCAAGGATCAGTAATAATTGCTTCTTGACTAGCAAGTAAATACATTGCCTTTCTTATTTCTTGATTAGAGCGACCATAAGCTGGTCCAGCATATTTATTATTTTTTAAACCACCCAATACTTTTAAATCACTAATATCACATTTAATATCAATTTGACACTCTTTAGCAAGCTCATTAATCAACTTAACACAATCAGCTAAAGCAAACGGTGTTGGAAAAACAGGAATACCAATAATATCAAAAGGTGCTTGATAGTATTTGGCACCAAGCCATAGACCAGCAAAAGTTCCCATTGAACCATAAGCACAAACTAGATGATCAATCTTTATGTCCTGTTGCGCTATTTGTTCAACAATCTCCTTAATACATTGCATATAGCCATAAGCCCCCAATGGTGAAGAACCACCCATAGCAACTTCTAATACTTTTTCATTATTAGCTTCATATTTTTTAATAACTTCTTGAACTACTTTTATTTTATATTCTTGATAGGTTTTTTCATCCATATCCTTTCTATCAATAAAAACAATTCTTCCATTCAACATACGATCTAACAATAAATTACCTTCCATCTTTTCTGGTTTTTTACCCTCACAAATCAGAATACTTTTTAAACCAAATTTAGCTGCTGCTGCAATTGTTAAACGACCATGATTAGTTTGTGGAGCACCGTATGTTAATAGAGTTGTATAATTGTTATCTAAAGCATACTTTACAATATAATCCAACTTTCTTGTTTTATTTCCCCCAAGCGCAAGTCCAGTTAAATCATCTCTTTTAATATAGATTTTTCCCTTATTAAAGTAGTTTGTTAAATTACTTAAATATTCTAAAGGCGTATTAACATAACCTACTTCAACTCTTTTAAATGAAATCATAAAATACCTCCTATCTTTGTATAATTAATTATACCAAAGATAGCTCCATTAAAAAAGTAACCTTTATTACTAAAAGTTACTTAATATATAAACTTAATTTAAAAACTAGCGTTTTTTCAACTTGCTCAACCTCTAAATTGCCAGAGATTAGTTCAATTAACTCTTTAGCAATTGATAAGCCCAAACCAGTTGAATTGGCTTTACGATTAACATCAGTACGATAAGTTCTTTCAAACAAGCGTTGCGTATCAATCACTTCAATAGAAGCAAGTGCATTAATAAAATAAATATTTAATTTATTAGCAACAACTTCTGTTTCAACTTTAAAAGTATCTTGGCCATGACTTAGAGCATTTTTAATTAAATTAGAATAAACACGATTTAAAATATTGTTATCACCATTAATAAAAACATTTTCTTCTGCAATCTCAATTATCACTTTATTATAATGTTCACTTAAACTATCATAATACATTGATAATTGATTTTGTAATACAACAATTGGATTGATACTTTGCCAATTTATTGGATATTCATTAGAATCAATAATACTTATATCATAGAAATTATCAACAAGTTTATTTAGTGAGCGCGTACGCTCTTCAATAATCTTTAAATACTTAGTATTTTTATTGGTATCTACACCACCTTGCAGAATTTGAACATAACCTAGCATTGAAGTTAATGGAGTTCTAAAATCATGAGTAATTGAAGCAATCATCTCTTTGGTTTGTTGAGTACTTTTATTATAATCTGCTTTAGTTTCACGCCAAGCATGGTTTAGTTGGTTAATTTGTTCAACTAATTCATTTTGTATTTTAATTGAACTAGCAGCCTTTATTTCAAAAGGAGTCTTCTTATAAACCGCTAACTCTATTTGTTCTTTAATTTCTTTTAGTTGTCTTCTTTCACTAATTAGTTTGTAACTTAATAAACTAGTTATAATCAGTAAAATAATAATTAACCAAACCATAATAGCACTCCTAACCTACTTCGATATCACGTTTTTGAAAAATAAATGTTGCTATAACTAAGCTGATAACAATATAAAGAAAAGCAGCGATATAATAACTACTGTTGACACTATCTCCACTTGCAATTGCGCTAACAGCTAAATCTAAGTGTCTTGTTAGAGTATTATCAACGATTACTCTAAAGTTTGAATTAACTAACTCTACCAATGATAATATTTGGGCAATTAATCCTGTTGATAAGGCAACAATAAAGACACCACCTAAGCCACCTTTTTGGAATGTATAAGTTATAATACTAGTAATCGAAATAACTCCAATAGTTGCAAGATAAACAACAAAGGAAATGCTTAATAATGACTCGATATTAGCTGCTGTTAATTCTGAAAAACCATGGAATATCGCAAAATAAATTCCAAAATACAATAGAGCCATAATTATAAAACCAATCAAGACGGTAATCATTGAGACAATTATCTTAGCAATTGGCACTAAAAATTTCGCAAGTCCTGTACTAATAATATTAGTCATACTTTTTGTTGATAGATCATCATTATAGACAGTTAAATAAACATGCGTCCCAATAAATACTTGAATCAAAGGAATTAAGAATAAACCAAATTGAATAAATGATTCTGAAGGAGCATTTGAAGCTGTAACATTTGATAATAAAAATAAACCAACAATACAAATAATAATAACTGCATAAAATACATAAGTTCCTCTTTTATGTGTATAGCGATATAATTCCGCATTAATATAATTAAGCATTTTTATTACCTCCAATTAAAGTTAAGAAATAGTCTTCCAATGTTGTTTCATTTGTTTGTAATTTTAATAAACGTAAACCATGCTCAATCAAAGCACTAGCGACAACATCTGGTTGATCTAAATAATCATTCAAAACAATTTCATTTCTTTCACTAACCAGATAATTAGTTGATTGTAAGACTTGCTCAACTACTAAACAAGCCTTTTG
>JAJDGJ010000027.1 GCA_030265585.1 Erysipelotrichaceae bacterium OttesenSCG-928-M19
TATTGGTGATATTATTGTCAGGTTGTAATAATATGAGTGAATCCGAAAAAACAGAAGATAGAGATGTTTTTAGTTATGAAAGAATTGTCTGTAGGGAAGGTAAAAAAATATGGCTGGCATACAAAGAAAATGGTTATTCAGGTGGACTAACAAGTGAGATTATCGGTACATGTGATAATTAATAGTTATCAAAGAAAGGATGATTCAATGAAATATGCAATATTTGTTTATGCTGGGGAATGGATAGAGGTTGAAGCTAATTCTGAACCAGAAGCACAAGAAAAGGCACACAAGGAATATTTAAAAAAGTTTAATAGATTAATTATTGGATCAGAAAACATAGTAGAGTTGGATAATGATGAATAGACTAATTAAGTTTTTAAGTGCCATTCAGCTAATCAGAAAAAAAGGAAGAATGAAGAAGCAATATGGTATTACCCCATCAATTCCATCAAATTATAAAGAAGCATATTATGATTTGCTAGAACATATTTATAAAAACAATATTTACTTAATTGATAGATTTGTATATTTAAGTCCTACCAAGCAATTTCATGCTAAAAGTTTTAAAGAATCGTTAGCAATTTCAATGTTTAGAAGTGATAGTGATGAATAATAGAAAATTAGTATGTCCCTATTCCGGCAAACATTTAACACAACTAGAAGCTAAAGAATTAATTGAAATATTGCAAAGATTTGTAGATGATGGCGATCATTATGTTTCTACAAAATCAAATAGTGACAAAGGATCATATAATGAAACAATATTAGCAATGAATAGATTTGCTGAAACTGTGAAATCAAATGAAAATAAGTTATGTATTGATAAATATATAGAAATAAACACGTACAAAGTAGCAGAAGAAAAGCCAATGTATGAAATAGTATTAGTAACACAATTTGATGATGATTCAATCAAGAAAGAAACATTAGCTTATTTGTCTAATTATGAGTTTATTAGCTTATATGAGTTGATGTCAAAAATAATTAAGTAGAGGTGATTATTGATGAATAGTAGAAAGACTGTACAAAGTCACTCAAGAGGTCATACAATCTATTATGATGGTAAGCAATGGTTATATGTTGATACAGATAAACCAATTGATGAAATAAGACCTTGTAAGCGTTGCGGTAAGTCTCCAATATTTATTGATGGTGTTGGATATGTTGATGCATGTTTAGGTTATATTGAAGGAGCTACAAGTGTTTGTTGCGGACATGGTATTGAAGAAAAGATAATTAAATAGATATAAATTTATGCCAAAACAATGGTAATAAAGAAAACAACTAATAAAGCCTATTTAATCGTATATTATTAAGTTTCAATTTAGTTGCGATAATCTAGAGTATTCACAACAAGAAAAAGGGGGGATGTTTAATGGATATGGCATTAATTGTTATAGTATCATTATGGGTTACATTATTAAACAAGAAACAAAGGATCAGTAGAAATAAACAGGAGTTGTGATTAATGAGAGAGTTAAGTGATAAGATTTCAATCATAGAGCATAATATAATTAACTTATATAATTATAAAAAAGCTAGAGACATGTATTATGATAAATATTATGTGCTTGAAAAATATGATGGCGTTAAATCAGCAAAGTTAGATGCCATAATAGTTGGTGGTTGTGCAAAAACACAAATAGACATTATTGTCGAAAAAGAAAAGTATTATAGCGAGTATATATATTTCAAAAACAAAGTATCTGATGTTTATAATATGTTATCAGTATTAACTGATTTTGAAAGAAATCTATTAACTGATTGGTATACGACTCCTAAAATGTATAGAAAGAAAGCAGAGGATTTTGCAATTGATCGCGGATTGAGTCGAAGAGACTTTTTCAGAAAGAAACAGCAAGCATTAAAAAAGATAGTAGAATATATGAAGTAAAAAGTATTTGGCACTTTCTTGGCACTCTTTTGGCTGTTTTATGTGATATGATGTTAATGTAGAATAATAGGAATATTATTTTACACATTCTTCATTGCTATTCTCCTTTACTTTGGTAAAAGGTTTGGTGCACCTATAAAAGCACCACAAACATACCAGTATGCATAGTGGGCGTTTAACCATTAGTTCAAACCTAGTGGCTGGTTTAATAAAAATTAAAAGAGTTATCCTAAGTTGGTTAACTCTTTTATTATGTATAGCAAAGGATAATTAAATGAGATATAAAAAGTTTAAAGATAAACAAAACAAACTCTATCATTCTTCAAGATGGAAGAAGATAAGACTAATAGTAATATCAAATTATAACTTTAAATGTTGTCGCTGTGGCAAGATAACAAAAGAAAAAGATTTAATAGTACACCACATAGTCTATTTAAACAAAGACAACATAGATGATGATGAAATAGCATATGGTTTAGATAATTTAGAACCAGTATGTATTAATTGTCATAACAAAGAACATTTTAAAAAGAAAAAGAAAAGGGAAATAGAGTTTGATGCAGAAGGAAATATTATTAACGTGATTGATAATGACTGACCCCCCACTTCAATGCAAATAAACAAAAGCAAACACACCCGAGCCCCCTATTTGTTGAACTCGAACTCAACTTTTTGAGTACCCCCACCTTTAAAGGAAGTGATAACATGGCTAAGATAAACGAAATAGACTTCGATAAAAAGAGAAAAGACTTAGAAAGACAATATCGATTTATACATAAACAAGTAAAAAACTTATCAAAAAAAATTGAAGAAGAAGGGACCACAGTTATAAGTATTTCTAATGGAATAGTACAAAATCCTAACATCAAAACATATAATGACATGCTAAAACACTTATTATCAATAAATAGGCAGTTAATAGAGTTAAAGGATTTGCTTAATTTAGATGAAAAAGATGGAATGAGTGAATTAGAGTAAAGTGAAAAACATAGAATTATATCACAAACGAGTTGCAGAAGGAAAGACAATAGTGAGTCAATCTATGCTTCAACAAATTGATAGAGTTAAAAATTATTTAAATGTTTATGAATTTGATCAACAGGAAGTTGATAGATGTATTACTTTTATTGAGAAATATGTAAAACATTTTAAAGGAAGCTATGCGGCAAAACCATTTAAATTAAGTTTATGGCAAAAATATATAGTATCAGTAATTATAGGGTTTTATCATTATGTATCAATTGATGTAGTAGATGTTAATGGTGATGTTGTTGGTCAAAAAAGAGAGCGAAGAAGACTTACAAGAGAATGTTTCATTGAAATGGCAAGAAAAAATGGTAAGTCAATGTTTGCAAGTGCATTAGCATTGTATATGTTGATTTTAGATAGAGAAAAAAGTCCTGAAATATATGTAGCAGCCAACTCTTTAAGTCAAGTTAATAAGACAATTTATCAAACTGTCTTAGGAATTATTAATAATTCTAAAGAATTAAAGTCAAGAGTCAAAAAAAGAAGGACTGACATTGAATTGTTAAAAGGTGGTAGCTTAACTCCAGTAGCTACTGATAGTAGTAATCTAGATGGATTATCGCCACATTTTGTAATTTTTGATGAGGTTCATGAGTTTACAAAGGATGATTTAATAGATGTTATGCTTACAGCTTTGGGATCTAGAAGAAATCCAATGTTGATGTATATTACTTCAAATGGAACGACTAGAAATAAAACATTCGATAGGCTAATTAAGCAGTACAAATCCATTCTGAATGGTGTAGTAGAAAATGATAGTGTTCAAGTTTTTATATTTGAGCAGGACAATGAAAAAGAAATAGAAGATGAGATGAAGTGGCAAAAATCTAATCCAAACATTGATATAAGTTGTGATAGAAGTTATTTAAGAGATATGTATCAATTAATATTTGATAGTCCAGAGAAGAAGAATGGTATACTGTCGAAAAACTTTTGCTTGCCACAAGAAGCATCAACAATATTTTTTACTCCTCAAGAAAGCGAAACTGAAGATATTGAATTAAATAAGTTAATGTATGATACTTATGGAACCTTCGGGCTGGATTTATCTATGCACATAGATTTATCAGTACTAACCTACCTGTTTGAAGTAGAAAGCATCAGATACGTTAAACAATGGTACTTTATGCCAAAAGATAAGTTAAAAGAAAAAGAAAAGATAGATCAGGTACCATACTCTGTATGGGCAGAAAAAGGCTATCTTGTTTTAATGGATGGGGAATATATTAAGCCTGTAGAAATATTTGATTTTATGTTAGAAAAAATAAGAGAGCATAAGTTGTTTCCACAAGCCATAGGATATGATAGATATTATGCAGGTGAGTTCGCAATAAAATCACTAGAACACTTTGGAGACTTTATGGCTAAACCAGTAATTCAAGGTCCTAAAACATTTAGTCCAGCACTTAACAAAGTAAAAGCAATGCTAAGAACTAAAGAACTTGTACACAGCAATCCTATGCTGCAGTGGTGTCTTTTAAATACAACTGTAAGAAAAGATATTAATGGAAATATATGTACTGACAAGAAAAATGCAAATGGTCGAATTGATGGTACTGATAGTTTGATTGATGCCTTTGTAGTTTTTGAAGAAAACTACAGTAGAGGTAATCTAGAAAACAAACATAAAGGAGGTGAGTAGATGGGACTAAAAGATAGATTAAAGAAATGGTTATTTAGCGATATGAAATCAATTAACTCTAGTTATATTACTAGTGTTGGAGGACTAGATTTCTTTTTAAATGGTAATAATTCAAGAAAAAACATAACTCTAGAAAGTATTTATCATAAAATAGCGAATGATATGTCTAATGTCACAGTAAAGCATATCAAGAAAGTTGATCAAGATAATTGGATTATAGAAAACACAACTGATCTAGCATATATAGTCGGATTTAGACCAAACAAAAGACAATCGCAAGCAGATTTATTTTATAGCATAGCTTATTCATTAATGAAATATAAAAACGCTATAGTATTACCTATTTATAAAAAGGGTGCTGTCTCTAAATTAGAAATTGAATCTCTAGAGTTGATTCCTACAACAACAAACATAAAGATAAAAGATGATATTGTTTATATAAAAAAAGAAGCTAATAATGAAATAAAAATACCTATTGAAGATTTGATAATTATTAGAGAAAGACCATACTCACTCTTTGAGGAAATCAATATAGACTTGTCATCATATACTAATGTTTTAGACATCTATGTGAATGCATTAACAAATCAATTAATGAACAATGGTAAATTAAAAGGTTATTTAAAAATGAATGCAAACTCTAGACAAGAAGACTTGCAAAATACAGTGAAAAACTTTGTTGATAGTTTTAGTAAAGAGAATACTGCTGGTATAGCTGGTCTTGATAATGGAATGGAATTTATAGAATTAAAAAATACTTACTCAGCAGTAGACAACGAAATACAAAAAGAAATAACTAAAGAAATCTATAAAATATTCGGACTCAACGAGTCCGTTTTTACTGCCGATGCAAGTGAACAACAATCTATAGCATATTACAATTCAACCTTAGAACCGTTGTTGAAGAGAATTAAGCAAGAGTTTAGCGCAAAATTAATAGACAGGGAGCTGTTTAAATCTGGTCACAGATTAACCATGACTTTACCTAAATATGATAACGCCAGTCTAGCATCGTTTACTACTTATGCAGATAAAATGCTTTATCACGGCGCAAAAACAATTAACGAAATTAGGGATGAACTAAATGATCCACCTGTTGAAAATGGTGATATCCCTAGAACTAATGCAAATGCAGTAGAGTTAGCTTATCAAAATGAAAAATTAATAAAAGATAACACAGAGGGGGGTGAGTAAATGCAAAGAGAAAAAAGCTTCGTAATAAAGGAATTAGCTATTGATGAGTATAAATTTAAAGGTTATTTATCTACTTATGGAAATGAAGATAGGGTTGGAGACATTATTGAAAAGGGTGCATTTGATAAATCTATTAATGAAAGAAAAATTGTGCCAATGCTTTTTAATCATAACAGAGATATTGTTATAGGAAAGATGACTCTAACTAGTGATGACAAAGGATTATATGTGGAAGCAGAGTTATCAAAGAATATAACAGAGTCAGTAAAGGTTTATGAGTTACTAAAGATGGGAGCTTTAACAGACATGTCAATTGGAATGTCTGTTATTGATTATAAATATGTTGATGATAAGTATCCATCGTCTGGCTGGATTATAAAAGAGGCAGAAGTATGGGAAGGAAGCGTTGTGACAATTCCTGCCAACACACAAGCAAAAATAGAGCATGTGAAAGGTATGAAAAGCAACGATGACTATAAAAAACTACTCATAGAAACAATAAAAAAATTAGGAGGAAAAAACTAATGGGTATTATTGAATTAAATAAAAAAAGACTAGACTTAGGAATAAAAAAAGAAATGATAAAAAAGGAAAAGGAAACTAAGCTAGAAGAGCAAAAGAGTTTAAAAGAAACAGATATGCAAACTAAATCAGTTGAAGAGTTAGAAGAAATTAAAAATAAACTTGAAAACATTGTTTCTGAAATTGAAGTGATTACATCTAATGAGGAAGCGTTAGATGAAGAAATAACAGAAACAGATGAAGAGATTAATAAGTATTATATAGCAGCGGAAGAATTGAAAAAAATTGGGAAAGAAGGAAATAATTTGAGAACTGAAAAAGAAAAACTTTTAGAAGTAACTAAAACTAACAAGTATATGGAAGTTTTAGGAAAATCTTTAAGAACACAAGATAAAAGATATGTTAAGGAGTTCTTAGAACAAGAAGGATTATCAGAAAAAATGATTACTACAGCAACTGAAGGTTCTGGTAATGGTGGTATTTTAATTCCACAATATGTTGCTGATAAAATCCAAACAAAGATTAAAGATGTAGGGAATTTATTAGCAACATTAAATAAAACAGAATTTAAAGGTGATATTGAATTGCCAATCGAAGTTGCAGGAATAGAAGCTTTTATTCATGAAGAAGATAGCGACAAAAGGGATTCAACTCCAGACTTTGGAACAATTGCAATTTCTGTAGATTTCATTTATGCAAAAGTAGTTGTTACTACAAAGATGGAGGCCTTAGATAATGGAAGTCTTGCTACTTATTTAATGGATAAATTACCAGAAGCAGTAATTTCAAAAATTGAAAGTTTGGTAATTTATGGAGAGCCAACAGATAAAATTCAAGGAATAAAAACAGCAGACAGTAAATTTGTCACTACTATTGGCAAAATTGCAAGCAATGATACTGTGTTGGAAGCAATGGAAACAGTAAAGAATGCAACAACTGTTTATATGAATCGTTTGACTTGGGTTCGTAATTTTATGAAGTTAAGAACAGCTGATGGCCAACGATTAGAAGAGATTAATTATAGTTTTGCTGAGCCATCGGTTTGGGGATTAAAAGTTGAATATGTTGAAGCTATGGCTATTGGTGAAGCGGTTGTTGGTAATGGATCTAACTATACTCTAAATTTACCTTTAGGTACAGGCGTATCTGTAGATAGAAGTGAAGTTAATAAACACAAAAACAATACAATCTCTTATTTACCAGAAGTTCTAACAGGTGGAGCTCCATCAACATTAGATGGATTTGCATACATTACAGGAGTAGTTACTCCTTAATAGAAAGGAGTAGCTAACAATGTTAAAAAAAATAAAAGAGTTACTAGATATTACTTCTGATGAATATAACTCAACGTTGAATATCCACATAAATGCTGGCAAAAAATATCTAAAAAACGCAGGCGTTGAAGAGGATGAAAAGGATGATTTATATATTACTGCAGTTGCAATATATGTTAAGGATATTTTTGATTCAACAGGACATTTTAAACAATCTCAATATTTAGAAATGATAATACTACAATTAAGGATGGCATCCAAAAAGTGAAGTCCAGTAAAATAAAATTAACAATAATAGAGGTTGTTCCTGATGAAGTTGAAAAAGGTGTCTTTAAAAAAAGGGAAGTAAAAACAAAAATAAATGCTTGGAAGCAGGAGCTTTTTCAAAATCGATTAGATATTGCTAGAAAAGAAGGAATGGTTATTAATGGTAGATTTAAAGTAAGAACAATAGACATAGTAAAACCAGAGTACTTGGAAATAGATAATGTTAGATATCGAATTTCTACAATTCAAACTGGACCTGTCTATACACACATAGAGGCTGGTGAGCAAGTATGACTTATAAAAGAATCGATATACAAAATATACTTGAAACTAATCCACTAAATATTAATGTCACTTACAAAGATAGACCTAGTAGTAATCCAGATAGTTTTATTACTTACCACAGAGTACCTAATGTTGCATTTAATGCGGACAACAAAATTTATAAAAACAAAACAACTATTCAAATATCTCATTTTCACAAAAACAAGCTAGAGAGTTTAGAATCTTTTTTAAATGATTGTTTTAGTGCTCAAATGATATATGATTTTAAGGAAGAGGATACTGATTATATCCACACAATCTATCAATTTGATTGTTTTATAGGTGATTGGTATGGCCAACAAGACTATTAGAATAGCGAACTTGGATAATGAGATTTTGAAATTAGTAGATGAATATTCTAAAGAGGTAATAGAGGCTGGTAATAAGATAACAAAAGAATATGCAGAGAAAACAAGAGATATGTTAGAGAAAACTACTCCAGTATCAAATAGAACAACTAGACATTTACGCGATAGTTGGTCCGTTAAATATGAGGGTAGAGAGATCTTACGTGCGACTGTACATTCTTCAACAAGAAAAAGGAGTATAGCACACTTTATAGAATTTGGTACAACAAAAATGCAGGCTCAACCATTTATGGTTCCTGCATTTAATGTCATTAGTCCACAATTTTATAATGCTATGAGAAGAAAAATACAAAATTTATAAGAAAAGAGGAAAAATAATGAGTAAAGTAAAATTTGGTATTAGTGAGGTGCATGTAGCAACATTCACTACAAACGAAGATGGCACTCCAACATATGATATACCTGTTAAAGTACCTGGTGCGGTTTCTTTATCTGTGGAAGCACAAGGAGATGAATCAAAGTTTTATGCAGACAATGGAGTTTACTATTCTAAAATTGCAAACGCAGGATATGAAGCTACCTTGACAATAGCTAAATTAACAGAATATATTAAGACAAATTTGTTGGGACAAAAGAAAGATGCTAATGGCGCATTAATTGAGTCAACAGATGATAAGCAATCGCCATTTGTGTTAATGTTTCAAGTTGAAGGTGATGAGACAAACACAAGATATGTTTACTATAACTGTACACTAAGCAGACCTTCAAGCGAAAATACTTCTACTGAAGACTCAGTAGAAGTAGCTACTGATGAGTTAACACTAAGTATTTCACAAAGATATGATAAGGCAGTAAAGGCTGAGATAGAAGAAGACAATTCTAAATACAACACTGTATTTACAACTGTTTACGAACCAGAACAAGTAGTTACACCATAAGGAGTGATTGAGTAATGAAAGTAAGATTTTTAAAACCTACAAATGTTGATATTGGTAATGGATTAAAAGTTTACCAACAATCCGAAAACATTGTAGAAATAAAAGATGATTTTGCAAAAGAAAATAAATTGAAAGAACGATTCAAGAAATTTCCTGATGCAATTGAAATAATTAAGGAGAGTAAGAATGAGTCAAACAGTAAAAAAGGAACAACAAAGGAAGATAAATAAGATTGGTAAGTATAAAGTCAAGAGTACATTCAGAACTGCTGTAATCTATCAAGATGAGTTCGGTGAAGACTTAGTAGAAGAAGTTAGTTTTCTACAAAATGAATTATCAGGAGAATTGAATATAAAGTTATCACTACTTGGTTACATTAAGGTATACTATGCATTAGTAGCAACAGCAGAACCTAAGTGGCTAGAAGATGGCATGTATGATAAATTTCTTGATGAAAATGATTTATCAAGTATTTATGACTATGCCCCTGATATTATTGAATGTGCATTAGTCTCATTCGATGATGGTGGTTCAAAAAAGTAGCGAGCACTTCAAATGAAGGAGTGCCTTTAAATTTTGTAAATCTTGTTATAGCACTTGTTAGATCAAATATTGATGTTAAGTCAGTTGAAAATTATACAATAGGATTTATATTAAAAATACTGAACAATCTATATATTGAAACAAGCGAAGAAGAGCAAGAGGAATTTACTACAGATATTAAAAAAATTAAAGGTGCATTATCAAACATAAGATAATGCACTTTTTTTATTAAAAATGTAAGAAAGGGGGAAAAAATATGGCAAATGTAAAGGGTTTAACAATTAGTTTAGATATGGATACTGCTGGCGTAAGTAAAAGTTATAAACAATTAAACAAAGATATTAGCGCAACTGGTAAGCAGATTGCAGCGTTTTCTAAAGGGATAAAGTTGGATCCTAAAAATCTCGATTCATGGATAGGAAAGCAAACAGCTTTAAAAACTAAACTGACAGAAACTAATCAGAAATTAAACAATTTAAAAGCGGAGAAAAAAGCACTTGAAGCAACAAATGATGGCAGTGACAAATGGAAAAATAATATGAAATCAGTCGAGACTGAGATACAAGCAACAACAAATACTGTAGGATTGCTAGAGAAACAAATATCTAGTCTTGAAAGTGAAATGAAGAAGATTGCATTGTCTCAAACAGGACTTGGTAAAATTGCAAGTGGATTTGAACTGGCAGGTAATAAAGCTGTTGAATATGGCAATAAGCTAAAATATGTATCACTAGCATCAGCAGGTATACTGGCAGGAATCGCTAAGTTAGGAATTAGTTTCAATGATGCATTTAGCGGTGTAGAAAAAACTGTTGATGAGAGTTATGTTGGAGAATATGAGAAATTAAAAAACTCAATTTTAGAAATGTCAAAAGAAATGCCTAAATCAGTAGAAACACTATCTCAGGCTATGGAGCTTGGTGGACAACTAGGTATTGACAATTCTAATTTAGAAACATTTACCAAGACAATGGTTAATCTTGAAGTTGCAACTAATATGACTACAGAAGAAGCATCTACAATGGCCGCTCAATTTGCAAACATTACCAAAATGAATCAAAAAGACTT